>CAYVUJ010000010.1:0-12186 GCA_964454825.1 uncultured Lachnospiraceae bacterium
TTCTCGTATATCTGGATGGCAAGCTCTCTCGTCGGGGTGATCACGAGCGCGGATATCTTTTTCTCCCGATCGGAGGAGGCCGCAAGGTGCTCGAGGATCGGGAGGGCGAAGGCCGCGGTCTTGCCGGTTCCGGTCTGCGCGCATCCGAGCAGATCGCGTCCTGAGATCACCTCCGGGATTGCTTCGCTTTGGATAGGCGTGGGTTCTGTGTATCCAGCGTCACTCAGAGCACGCAGTATTCTGTCGTTTAATTTGAGTTCGGAAAATTCCATTTATATGCCTTTCTTTTTACATTCTTAATCATTTTCGATCGCTTCCACAAGAAAGCTGACGGGCCTGAAGCCGTCGTTGCAGGATATCATCGCCGAGTGCGGGTTCTTCATCCATCCGTCGAAGAAATCTCCGCCGCCGCACGCGAGCGCGAAAACGAAGGGATAGAGCGACTGCCATGCGCTTTTGCAAAAGCCCTCGGGCATCTCATCTCCCGAGGTGATGAATACATCCCCCTCCGAAAGGTCGCAGGCGTGCTCGACCGGATTCTCATAGATCGCACAGAGATCGTCGTAGGAGGCCTTCCGGACCACCGTTATCCTGCAATTTCTCATTATTAATCCTCATTTTCTGAAATGTCCGATCAATAGTATATCAAATTCGACAGAGGAAATCAACCGTTTCCCATGATTTCCCTGCATTTCTCACTCTCCGAACAGCGGAGTAGAGAAATATCTCTCGGCGGTATCGGCAAGGACCGTCACCACGCGCTTGCCAGGACCGAGCTTCTTTGCCAGCTTCAGAGCCGCCGCGACGTTCGTTCCGCTTGAGATACCGCACATGAGCCCTTCCTCGCGGGCGAGTGCTTTGGAGGTTTCAAGAGCCTCACTGTCCGAGACGACGTATATATCATCGTAAATATCGCGGTTCAGAATGTCCGGGATTATGCCGTCACCGATGCCCATTTGGATGTGTGTGCCGATCGTGCCTCCCGCCAGAATCGCCGCGTGCTCCGGCTCGACCGCCCATATCTCGATGTCGGGATTTTTCTCCTTCAGCACCTCGCCTATGCCGGAGAGCGTACCGCCTGTGCCGATACCGCTGCAAAAGCCGTGGATCGGCCCGTCGACCTGTTCGAGGATCTCTTGGGCGGTGTATTTGATGTGAGCCAGCTTGTTGTCCGGGTTTGCAAACTGCTGGGGGACAAAAACATTCGGATCTTTTTCCTTCATACGAAGTGCGGTCTGTAAACACTCGTCGATGCATTTGCCGATGTCTCCGGAATCGTGGATGGTCAGCACCTTTGCCCCGTAGTGCCGCACAAGCTTCCTGCGCTCCTCGCTGACAGAGTCGGGCATTATGATGATCGTTCGGTAGCCCTTTACCGCACCTACGAGCGCGAGTCCGATCCCCTGGTTGCCGCTTGTCGGCTCAACAATGATGGAATGCTCGTTCAGAAGTCCGGCCTTTTCCGCCTCAGTGATCATGTTCAGTGCGGTACGGGTCTTGATCGATCCGCCGACGTTCAGCGCCTCCATTTTGACGAGGATCTCTGCGCTGTCCTCGCCGACCATCCTGTTCAGGCGGATCATGGGCGTGTGTCCGACCGCCTCGAGAATATTGCTGTAAACCATGATGATGTGCCTTTCAGTTATTACAGATTGTTTTTAGTAAAGTATATTCAAAGTTATTTTTATGTGTTATTGCGGGGTATGTGCGCTCATGCCTTTCAGATGAACTCGATCGTCTGCGTTCTTGCGTTCACTTTTGCCATGGCACCGTACGGCAGGGCTGTTCTCGGTAATGCGTGTCCGAAATTAACATTATACAGCACCGACAGCTCCCGTTTGCCGAGTATTTCGGAGTAGACCGCTTTGTATTCCTCATAATATGTTTCGTCCTGCGGTTTGCCGGCAATAACTGCGTTTATGACGTCAAATGCTCCTGTTTTTTCAATCGCCGTAAGCATTTTCCTTACTGTCTCGGGAGTCGGTTTTTCCTCGCTTGTTTCGAGAAACATGATTTTTCCGCGCCATTCTTCCCGGCTCGGAAACAAATGATAGCGTTCACAGATTTCACGTTCGTCTGCATAGCGTTCGCCGGTAAGCATATCATAGATGCTTTCAAGACATCCGCCCAAAAGCTCTCCTTCAAATACATCACGTCCCTGAAGCAGTTCGTATCCGTGAGATTCCTTGTGCGAAATACATTCAGTGCCGACAGCTTCTCTCGAAAAATCCGTTCTGTCCTCATACCAGATATCGCTCGGACGTATTTTCCATGTCCTGTAATCCTCAAAATATCCCTGAAATGCGGCTTTGGTGTACGGGAGCATTTCGCCTGCCATTTCACCCAAATCACAAATAAAGCAGGGTCCGTAGAAGGTCTGCATACCGAGACGGTGAAACATAAAATGGTTGACAGTCGTGTCAGAAAATCCTGTGAACAGCTTCGGCGATTTGAGCACTCTTTCGGTAAACTCTCTGTCCTCCATAAGATAGGGAAGCAGACGGTATGTGTCGTCGCCTCCGATAGCGCATATAATGCCGTTTACAGAAGGATCCGAAAATGCTGCTTTCAGGTCTTCGGCTCTCTTTTCGGGATGCTCATTCAGATAGTCGATGCCTTTCAACGCATTGGGCATAAAGACAGCCTCCAGGCCGAATTCCCTCAGCCGTTTCACACCCAGCTCAATGCGGTGAGCGCAGAATTCTTCTCCGAGCATACCGCTTGACAGGCTCACGATCGCGACACGGTCCTGGCGTTTTAGCGTGTTTGGTTTTATCATTTTGCCACCCCCCGTTTTCAGTTTATCACCCAAAGACTTCCGCCGCGGCAACGACTTTGAGGAGTGACCCGTCCACTTTGTCTCTTCCGTATGCGTCAAGAAAACGATCGCGGTATTTGTCCGTTTTCAGATTGAACCAAAGTGTCCAGATGCCCCAGAAGATGTCTATATGTCTGTCGCCCACGCCGCCGCTTCCAACGTCGATGAAGGCGGAAAGCTTCCAGTTGCTTAGAATGATATTCGGCAGACAATAGTCGCCGTGGAGAAGGACCCGGCTTTGCAGAGCGTCCTTGCCCGCAATCAGAGCATCATGTGCCTCCTGCGCCGAGCGGTAGCCGAAACTGTCGGGGAAATGGGAGCTGTCATAATTGCCCGTGCGGTAATTCTCCTCGACCGTGGCAAGGCATCTCGCGGTTCTGTCCGGGACCGGACATCCGGTATAGTCTGTTTCGTGCAGCCTTCTTAATTCACATGCGATCGTATCGCACAGTCGCTCGGGATTGGCGAGATACGATTCGTGCGTACAATCCTCACCGCTCACGGCGGCCGTCAGAAGCCAGTCGCTCTCATTTGAGGTATAATTAAGCACCTCGGTTCCGAGTCCTTTTGCGTGGAAGTATTGCGTCATCCGTGATTCTGTTTCGAGCGCGCCTTTGGCAGAATGTTTCAGGTAGTACCCGCCGTCTTTGTCAATGAAATATACCTTTGCCTCCGGAGAGCAGGAGCTGTCGTATATATCCGCCCCGAGAACAAAGTTTCGGATATGTGAGGGCATTTCGTCCGGTAATCTGTTTAAAAGTGTTTTCTTCACAGCGCTCTCCTTTTTGGCCTGAAATTTGTTTTTGGGGGTCATCCGGCGCTTTGCTCTATACGTAAAGGCTCATTTGCGTGAGAGTAACACCACCGTCTCGACATGCTCGGTTCTCGGGAACATGTCGATGCAGCGGATTTTTTCAATCGCGAACTCGCCGGAGAGGGCGGCGCAGTCGCGCGCGAGTGTCTCCGGATTGCATGAAACATACACGATCCGTTTCGGCGTGATATGGATAAGCTGCCTGACAAGCGCTTTTGATAGCCCTGCGCGCGGCGGGTCCACGATGGCGGCGTCGATTCCGGCGAGACGTTCCTCAAATGCGGCGGCGTCTCCGGCAAAGAACCGGGCGTTCTCGAGCCCGTTCCACGCGGCGCTTCGCTTGGCGCAGTCGACGGCGTCCGCCGACAGCTCGATCCCGATCAGCCTCGATTTCGGAGACGCTGCGGCGAGCGAGAGTGCGAACGTCCCGCACCCGCAGTACAGATCGGCACAACGCTCACGCTCGCGAAGGTCTGCAAACTCGCGCACGGTGTCCACCAGAATCGCCGCGCATGCAGTGTTGACCTGAAAGAACGACGACGGCGTCACGGTGTATCGCACATCTTTGAGCGTGATATGCAGCTCGCGTTCACCGCGAATGAGCGAGTATGCGCCGGGGGCGTTGATCTCATACAGTGAGACTATCTGCGAAAAAGCACACATCAAAGCGTCCGCAAGCTCGGCGATGTTGCCGCGCGCAAGCTTCAGTGCCGCACAGACTGCGCCGCCGTCTCCCCTGCGAAGCTCGAGTGTCTCCACCTCGGCGTATTTGTACTCCTCGGCAAATCTGCGGATCATATCAAATTCCGCGGGGACAAGCTGACAGCGCCCGTCGGCGGGGTACACCCCGTCGTGGCTCTGGCCCTGATAATATCCGAGCCTGCCGCCGACGCGATGAAATACCGCTTTGTTCCGGTACGCCACGGGGGATGCCGAGCGAATGTCGGTGACCTCCACGGGTATTTTTACGCGCCGGAATGCCTGCATAACACTGCGGCGCTTGACCTCGAGCTCGTGTTCGTAGTCGATGTGCCGGAGAGTGCAGCCGCCGCATTCTCCGAAAGCGTCGCAATCGACGTTGCACCTCTTGTCTGACGGTGCGATAAGCTCGGAGATGAGCGCAGTTCTGAAATTTTTCCCGCTGCCGCACGGCTCGATCTCGCAGATATCGCCGTCCACCGCGCCCTTGACAAAGACCACCGCGCCGTTTTCTCTGGTGATGCCGAAGCCGAGCGCGTTCATATCCGTAATTTCGTGCAAAACAATACCGCCTTTGCTTGTATAATAAACCATATTATTATACACTAAAAAGGCGGTGTTGTCAAATATCGGTTTTTCGGATATGCGTTAGGATATGAACGCGAACCTCAGGCGGTCGGATGCTGTGGCGTGATCTTTCTCATCATCAGCTTTCGTATCAGATCGACGGGGAATACAAGCGTGGAAATGAGGATCGCGAAAACAGCGTCATTTGTCGTCAGCGGGACACAGCGTATCGATGTGCCGCCGAACTCCACGAGCGCAAACTGCACGAGAGAGGCAGCGATCATTATGATAATGAACATCGGATTGCCGGTGATCCCCGCAAGAGGGAAGAGTCGCTCGGTGCGCACGCTGAAGCTGAGGAATATCCCGAGAAAGATTATGATCACAAAAAATACGGTGAGAAAATACGGCTGATCTGTAAAGCGTGCGGTGAAGTACGGAGCTTTGAGAAACGTCACGCAAAGTGCCGTCATCGCGGCGGAGGTGAAGAGCAGAGCGCCGAGGATGCGTCCGGTGACCAGCCCCTCGGTGCGTGAGATCGGTTTCTCCCGCAGATAGCGTTCCTCGGCCCGCTCTCCTGCGAAGGCAAGCGCGCCCAGCGTGTCCATGATCATGTTTATCCACAGCATCTGGACGACAGTGACAGGCGAATCCACGCCGATAAATGGTCCGAGGAACGACACAGTCGTAGCACACAGATTCATCGTGAGCTGGAATATCACAAACTTGCGGATGCTCTTGAAGATCGTCCGCCCGAAAAGAACTGAATTCACAATGGAGCTAAGACGCGAATCAAGGATCACGATATCGGCCGCGCCCTGGGCGACCTCGCTGCCGGAGCCCATCGCAAAGCCGACGTCGGCGGCCGCAAGCGAAGGCGCATCGTTTACACCGTCGCCTGTCATTCCTACTACTTCGTTCAGCCTGTGAGCACACTCAACAAGGCGCAGCTTGTCGGAGGGAAGCGCGCGCCATACGACGCGAAGACGCGGGAAAATCCTGTCAAGCTCGCTGTCGCTCATTTTGCGAAGCTCGTCTCCGCCGAGGCTCATGCCGTCCGCTGACGGCTTCATGATACCGCACCGCGCGGCGATCGCCTCGGCGGTGTCCTTGGAGTCTCCTGTGACCATGACGACGCGTATCCCCGCTTTGCAGAGCTTTGAGACGGAGTCGGCCGCATCAGCGCGGAGGCGATCCTCGATATGCGCCGTGCCGAGGTATGTAAGCGGCGGGATCTCTCCCGCTTCGAGCGCGGCGGTCACATCTCCGGCTGCATAGCACATCATGACAGCGCGGCCGGCGGCACGGGATATCTCGCGTATTTCATTTGATATGCGCTCGATGTCTGCCCGGCTCGCGCGCTGGATAGATCCGCGTGCGCGTATGAAAGCGAGGTGCGGCATAAGCATATCCGGAGCGCCGCGGATCACCGTGCGAAGCTCCTTGCCGATACGAATCGACGCGGCGCTGAAGCGTCTCTCGGACTCAAACGGTACACGCCGGATCACATCGTAGCCGACTGATGGCGCAGAGCGGGCGAACTCGGAGAAGGCGCGGTCGGTGAAGTTCTTGCCGACGGATGGCGAGGGACACGCGGCGCATGCGGAAAAGAGCATATCTGCGCGGGCGAGCGAGGTCAGCGGCGAGTCTGCCGTCACGATCCGGTGTACGCCCATCTTGCCCTCGGTCAGCGTGCCCGTCTTGTCGCAGAACAGAACCGACATCGTTCCGCTCGTCTCAATGCCGACCATCTTTCGCACAAGCACATTTTTCCTTATCATCCGCTTCATGTTGGAGGAGAGTATTACGGTTATCATCATCGGCAGCCCCTCGGGAACCGCCACGACAAGGACCGATACCGCAAGTGTAAACGCCGACAGTACCGTGGAGATGATAAAGCGCGTGTCCTGCATGTGCGCGGCGATCAGGGCGCCGTCCATGCCCGCGTCGATCACAAACGCATTGAAGCAGTACGCCAGCGCCACAAGGATCGCACCAACATACCCGACTGTACTGATTCTCCGCGCGAGCAACGTCAAGCGCTCGCGAAGGGGGCTGCTTTGGGAATCGTTCTCCCCGAGAGAGCTTTTCACAGAGCCGAAGACCGTCTGAGCTCCGACGCGCACGCAAAGCATAGTACCCTCGCCGGATATGACGGCGGAACCGGCAAATACCTCTGCCGAGCTGTCTGTGTCCGCCCGGAAATCATTTCTGTTAAATACACCGCTCTGAGAACGGTTTCCGGATTTTGTCATGTGACGGCTCTCACCGGTCAGCGCCGACTGGTCGGTGCTTATCTGGCCGGAGAGCATGATCCCGTCGCACGGGATCACCGTACCGTGACGGAGCATCACAATGTCCCCGACAACGAGAGCGCTTTGCGGCAGACGGATGCGCGATGAGTTTCGTATCACATCAAAGGTGTCCTCGGTGCGCTTGGAGAAATGCTCGAACGCATTTTGCGATGAGTGCTCGAAAAGTGCCGATACGAAGGTGGAAATAAATACCGCAAGCAGTATCCCTCCGACCTCCAGCCAGTTCACATTTCTCAGATTCAGTGCGGTGTTGAGGACGCACGATATGAGCAGGATTTTTATTATGGGATCCTTGAAATTTCCGATGAATCGCCGCATCAGCGAAATACGGCGCTCTGACTCTACGACATTGCGCCCGTATTTCCGCTCTGAAAGCACAGCCTCGCCCTCGCTTATTCCGCGAAGGAGGGAATAGCGAATCACGTCCTCGGCTCCGGAGCTTTTTCCTTCAGTTTTTGCAGATTTTGGCGGGCTTTTTCTTACCGCCGTTACTCTTACCTCGTTCATACGTCCTCCGAAATGGTCAATTTAACACGTGGTATATTCTATTCACCACCGGCACAAATAATGACAGACTGAAATTCGCCGAAACGATTCGCAGTTTTCACACAGAAAACACAAAAGGATGGTAAAATTTGTGCAGTCAATGTGAAAATTACCGTTTTTGTTTTATTGTTCACATTTTTGTGGTAAAATATCTCTATTGAAAGAACGGTCACATATCCAAATTTCATTCGGGAGGACGATATTTTGATTGAAGTAAAGCATCTGACCAAAAAATACGGTCCCAACATTGCGGTGAACGACATCAGCTTCACCGTGGAAAAGGGACGTATCTACGGTTTTCTCGGGCCGAACGGTGCGGGAAAATCCACAACCATGAATATTATCTGCGGATGCCTTTCCGCTACCGAGGGCGAGGTCCTGATCGACGGCATCGACATCTACGATCAGCCGCTCGCGGCGCGCCGCATGATCGGGTATCTGCCGGAGATCCCGCCGCTGTACACCGACATGACTCCGAGAGAGTATCTGCGCTTTATCGCGCGCGCAAAGAAGGTGGACAGTGTTGAAGAGGCGGTGGACAAGGTCATTGAGCGCACAAACATCCGCAATGTGCAGGACCGCCTGATCCGCAACCTCTCGAAGGGCTACAAACAGCGCGTCGGCATCGCGCAGGCGATTCTCGGCGATCCCGAGGTGATCGTGCTCGACGAGCCCACAGTCGGTCTCGATCCTTTGCAGATCATCGAGATCCGCAACCTCATCCGCGAGCTCGGCAAGGATCACACCGTGATCCTCTCGAGCCATATTCTGCCGGAAATATCCGCCGTATGCGATTACGTCATCGTGATCTCGCACGGGCAGATCGTCGCTTCGGATACGCTTGAGAACATCAACCGCACCTTCAGCGAGACGGAGATCGTCACGGTCGAGGGCAAGGGCGAGCCGGGGCAGATGAAGGAGTGCGTCGAATCGATCGACGGAGCACTCAGCGTGAGCGCGACCGAGACGCCGCTCGGCGCACAGCTTACCATAGAGGTCGCGCCCGGGTGCGATATCCGTGAGGATGTGTTCCGCGCATTTGCGAAGGCCGGCATAGCTCTCGTGCGGCTCGAATCGAACTCGCTCACGCTCGAGGATGTGTTCATCAAGCTCGTGAACGAGGAGCATATTGACGCTCTGCACATAGGTGCGGACAGTGATGGCACTCTGAACGGTGATGCTCCGGATGACTTGGAGAACACGCCATACTACGCTCCGAAGAGCAAGAAGGCAAAGAATGCCGACGAGGGCGAATACACGGAAATGTTCGGCGCAGGTGGCGACGACGGAAAGGGGGACAAATAAATGAGTGCGGTTTACAGACGGGAGCTTAAAAGCCTCTTTTCAGGCATGATCGCTCCGCTTTTCATCACGCTTCTTCTTCTGATGTGCGGAATATACTCCGTGCTGTACAATTTTGCCGACGGCAACCCGAGATTTGAATACACGGTCCCGTCGCTCGGATTTATTTTCCTTCTGATAGTGCCGATTCTGACGATGCAGTCCTTTGCATCCGAAAAGGCCGCTAAGACAGATCAGGCGCTATATTCGCTCCCGCTCTCCACATTTTCCGTGGTCAGCGGCAAATACCTTGCCATGGTCAGCGTGCTTGCGATCTCATCCGTCGCTATGTGCCTTTACCCGCTCATAATGACAATGTACGGCGATGTCTATTTCCCGACGATTCTCGCATCGATTCTTGCATTCTTCCTCATGGGCTGTGCGCTCATCGCCATCGGCATGTTCATCTCGACTCTGACTGAGAGCCAGGTCATTGCGGCCGTGGTGTCCATCGGTGTGTTCCTTCTTCTTTACATGATTAGCTACATCTCGTCGCTTATCCCGAGTGGCGCGGGCGCATCGTTTGCGATAATCCTTGCGCTTTCCGTTGTTGTGGCCGCGATCGTCGCGATTATGACGAAGAACTATATCGCAGGGACCGTGGTCGGCGCAGTGCTCGTTGTCGGCGAAATAATCCTTTACTTTGTCGATTCCTCGCTGTACGAGGGTAAAGTCTCCGCCGCACTCGAGAAGTTTGCTGTTTTCGATCAGATGGCAAACTTTGTCAACGGGATCTTTGACCTGAAGACAGTGGTGTATTATCTTTCCATCACATTTCTCTTCGCCTTTATGACCATTCTGTCCTTTGACAAAAAGCGCTGGAACTGAGGAGGTACGAAAAAATGAACGAGAAAAAGAAAAATACCCGCGTTCTGCGCAGCGGATCGTATATCCTTGTGGTGGCGGTGATCGTTATTGCCATTGTGATCGCGCTCAACTTTATCGCAGCGGCCCTGCCCGCAAAGTACACGGAGTTCGATATTTCCAAGGCCCAGCTCTACACCATCGGTGAGATCACCGAGGAGCTCGTCGGCGCGCTCAGCGAGGACGTGAACATGTTCTATATCGCAGAGAAGGACAAGGAAAACCAGGCGATCCTCAAGATGCTCGATTCCTATGCCGCGCTTTCGGATCACCTCACCGTAAAAACGATCGACCCGGCGGTCAACCCGAATTTCGCCGCAGCCTACACCACCGACAAGGTCTCCACCGGCAGTGTTATCGTCGCTTCCGATAAGCGCTCTACGGTCGTGTCTACGGGGAATCTCTACAAGTACAATGTGGACGGCTACGGCGAGCTGACCTCAGAGGAGATGTATCAGCTCTCGTATCAGGTGAGCAGCTACGGGGGATCCATGCCGGATTATACGGCGTATTTCTACGGTGAGAAGGAGTTTACTTCCGCGGTCAACTATGTCACGACCGATACGATCCCCTCGCTCTACTACACCACCGGACACGGTGAGACGGAGCTTGATTCCACTTTCTCCGGCTACGTCAAGACCGAGAACTACAATTATCAGTCGCTTACTTTGCTCACAAGTGATATCCCTGAGGACGCAGAGGCTGTTCTCATCAATGTTCCGACCTACGATCTCACCTCCGAGGAGAGTACAAAGCTCGAGAACTACGTGAAAAACGGCGGCGATCTTGTGCTGATCACCAATTTTGATTCCTATTCTGCCGATAACATGCCGTTTATCAGAAATCTGATGAACAAATTCGGCATGAAGGCCGAAAATGGCGTTGTCTTTGAGGGCGATACGAGAAATTATTATCCCTCTCAGCCTGCATGCTATCTGCTCCCGATTGTGGGTGAGGATGTGGCATACAGCCCGGTTTCGAAGCTGAGCAGCTCGAATATCAACGTGTTCCTGCCCTTTGCCCATGCGATCGTCAGCACCGAGGACGAGGATGTGGAGTTCGCTCCGGTGCTCTCCACCTCGGAAAGTTCCTTCCTCAAGGCAACACTCGACGATAATACCGATCCGTACAAAAAACAGGACGGCGATACCGACGGCCCGTTCGCGGTAGCGGCGGCGGCACAGTATAAGGATGGCGGCCGCGTTGTGTGGTACGCATCCTCCGCGATTGTCGATTCGACCGCTGACAAGTATGTCTCCGGCGGAAATTCCGCCATGTTTATCGCCACGCTCAATATGATGGCTGGTAAGACGGAATCTCTTTCGATCATCGGCAAGGAGGTCGATAACGCCACGCTCACTGTTTCCGAGGCAACCGTGAATATGTGGCGGATCGTGCTCTGTGCAGTGATCCCGCTCGCTGTGATCGGCTCCGGCCTTGGCGTGTGGGTCGTAAGACGTCGTAAGTAAGGGGCGCAATATGAAGGCTGGAAAAAAGAAACGCATAGTCAGCCTCATTGCACTGGGGGTAGTGCTGGCGGCGGTATTCGCCGCGTATTACGCCGTCACACGTCCTGCAAAGGAAGCGGTCGGAGAGTATGTCTCCCCGTACACATCCGTTATCTCGGAAAAAAGCACGGATATGGTGAGGCTCAGCTACAAGCTCGGCAAAGCGGATACACTTGAGTTTACCTATGAAAATTACGTCTGGAGCTACACCGGAGATGCCGATTTCCCGGTGAATCAGTATATCCTCAACGAGATGGCTACCGCCGTCTCCTCCATCACCGCGATGCGGGAGCTCGAGGGTGACAACGGAGAATACGGGCTCGATGAGGACGCGCTTTTCATCACAGCAGAGTATTCGAACGGCAATACGTATGAGTTCACTGTCGGCGATAAGAATTCATTCAATTCCTATACGTACCTGAAGGATAAGAACGGCAGGGTGTTCATGTTTTCCGACGATAAGCTCTCCGAGAAGGTGTCGATGACCCTCGAAGAGGTCATGCAACTTGACGATCCGGAGGCGGATGTCGATACGAACTACCTTGTATCGCTTGATGTGTCCGACGGTGCGGGACGCACGAATGTTATCTCCGATACTGCGGGAATGCGGCAGTTCCTCGCTCAGAGCGATAAGTACACCTGCCTCGACTGGGTCAGCTACGCTATGACGCAGGAGAAGTTCGCCGAATACGGTATCAACGCAGACAGCGCCCG
>CAYVUJ010000011.1:0-12042 GCA_964454825.1 uncultured Lachnospiraceae bacterium
CCCCAATGCAAGCTCCCTTTCGAGCGCCTGAGTAGCCCGGCGCACCCCGAAGCAAAAGCCGGCGTGCTCGGCCACGGTCACCGAGCGTTCGCCCGGCGCGACGTGCAGGCTATGCGCAGCAAGCGAGTTCTGCACACTCTGCGCGTTCTGCGCGCTTTGCGCGGTCTGCGCGCTTTGCGCGGTCTGCGCGCTTTGCGCGGTCTGCGCGCTTTGCGCGTTCTGCGCGTCCGTGTCGCGGACATATGCTGCGGCGCTCAAAGATTCTCCTCCTGTGTGTCACCTGACGCGCCTCCTGCCGCGGCGAGCTCAAGCGCCGCACCGGACTTCACCCCGATATCACAGATGCACTCAAAGAGCATCTGCGCCGCATTCTTATACTCGCTGTTTCCGCCGCTCTCAAAGCCGAGCTCGCTGTTCGGGATGAACTCACCGAAAATGACGTCCGTCCGGCGAAAGAACCCGGCCGCGCCGGACGAAGTTTTGATATACGCGGGCATAATGCCGCACCCTGCGCGGTATGCGACAAGCCCGACGCCGCTTCGGAAGGCGGTAGAGCGCACAGCGACCTTCGGATAGCGATGCCCCTGAGGAAACATGCAGACCACGCCGCCGTCCTCGATTATGGTTGTGGCCTTCTTTATCGCGCCGAGATCGGCGGCCCCGCGATCGACTGCAAACGCACCGAGGGAGCGCAGAAAAGCTCCGATGACCGGCACCTTCAGCACCTCTTTTTTCGCCATATAACGGATCTGACGGTCCATCGCCACCGCCAGCACGATCACATCGCACATGCTCGTGTGATTCGCACAGAGGACGAAGCCCTCATCTGCGGGGATATTCTCCGCCCCGGTCACATGAACACGAAAGACGAACTTCATCGGATATTTGAATATGGCACGTATTACGCTGTACAGATTCATTTCGCCGCACTCCCGATCAGCTCGAGCGCCTTTTCGACGGTCTCTTCAAAGCCGATATCCGAATTGTCGAGCAAGAGCGCATCCGGTGCGGGGACACACGGGGAAAGCTCCCTCTCGCGGTCGTTCCTGTCGCGCTTTTCCATAGCCTCGAGCACCTCGGCAAAGTCGGTCTGCTCCCCCTTTGCCGAAAGCTCGGCGAAGCGGCGGCGTGCCCTCGCCTCGGCACAAGCAAAAACGAAGAGCTTGACATCCGCATCCGGCATGATGACCGTACCGATGTCCCGTCCGTCCATGATGACGTTGCCCGCGGCGATCATTTCGCGCTGTACGCCGAGAAGAAACTCGCGCACCGCCCTCTGTGCGGAGACGACAGAGGCATCCGCGGACGCCTGCGGGGTGCGTATCTGCTCGCTCACATCCTCGCCGCCGAGAATAACATGCTGTGCCCCGTCTGCAAACTCGAGCGAGACTCTGCATCCGTCAAGGCTCGATGCGACCTCGGTCGCGTCGGATATGTCGCGGCAATTTCGCCGCGCGTACAGTCCCACCGTGCGGTAGAGCGCGCCGGTGTCGACATATGTCAGTCCCAAACGGCGTGCAAGCTCCTTGGCAAGCGAGCTTTTCCCCGCTCCGCTCGGCCCGTCGATCGCTATTCTCATATGCTGTCCCTCTCTTATCTTAACCTTAAATAATATCAGCCATCCCCGCGCTCAAAATGCGCGGCACCCTCTCCCGCGGCGCGGCCCGTCGCGATCATGGGTATGCTTTACACCGTTTACCGTCTTGTTCGTGCGGATGCCGTTGGCGTTGCAGATATACTGGATTATGTTATTTCTCTATTGTCTAATCCGATAAATATTTTAATATCTTCTTGTTTGTTTTCAAAGAAGGAATGACCAACAGAGCACCTAAAATCAATGCACCGAAAGGATATATAATTTTAATTCCATCATCCGGATTTGGAAATTGATCTGCAGAAAATGGGTCAGGAAGATACAGATTCATCCATAAAAAAGCCATTCCAAAAGCAGTGAACAAGCTGTCAATAATAACCACTCTTTTATAAGTCAATATATTACCCGGTTTGGCAAGTGTATATTTCTTAGTATTCATTTTAAATATAAGAGCAATACCGGCAAAAGTGAATATTAATCCTAAACGCCATGAATATTGACGCCAAAATTGTGTAATTGGGGTCACCCCCATAGTCAATGCAGGAATAATAATATCAAGCCCGCAGCAAATCTCAATTTTCTGCTTTTCACTGAATAATTTTTTACTCATCGATAAATCACCGCCTGATGTTGAAAATCCAGATAAATTACTCGACTTCTCAATATAAAATATTATTGCTTTATATACTCATCAAACAAAATCTCAAAACTATTACGAAAAGAACGTTCATCGAGAAAATATGAACTCAAGGCATGATCCTCAATATAGGGAGAGTATCTTTCCGCAAGCCTACAAAACTTCTCCATGAATTCTTTCTCATATTTGTTGCAAGCGGCATCATCAACATCATCAGAATATATGCATACAAATTGGTCACAAAAAGACCTCGTATCGTATTGATTTTCATGATAGTTAAAAAGCAAATAATATAACTGTTCTTTGCGAGTCATCTTTTTTCACCTTCCTTGTTGAAAAAACATTCCTCATGTTACATCAAGTATACCCGATTTCCTCCGGTATGTCAAGAGAGCGGACGATATTTAGCTGATGTTGTACACATGGAAAAACTCCGCACCTCAAAATGAAGTGCGGAGAAAATTAAAGCATTTAAATTCATCAATTCATTGTTTTCAAAATAAGGATTAATTTTTTCTTCTTCACTGACGCCTTTGAAAAAATAACTCCGATTAGAACACTAAAAAATATAATAACACTCAAAAGAATTATTAACGCGGTGTAATTACTATGTGAAATAGATTGAATGAATAAATATCCAAACAGAATATAAAACCACATACTCACAGATATTACATTTTGAACAAAACCGTAATACTTTTTTTTGATATCACCGTCATCGGCGATATCTTGCTGAAAAACTTCACATTTACTTTTGTTTGAAAAAAGTATTATAGGCTTATCAAAGTATCCCTTTGATTTATTAAAATGTCCAGCTGTATATTGAAATGTAATTTCAGTATCACTTTCAATGTTGATATCAATATAACCGGAAACTCTAAAAGCTGAAATTTTTTCTTCCCATTTTGAATCAACGTTAAATGTCAAAATATCAAACAATCCCTTTATTGGCATCAAAAGTATATTGACCGCTTTATCAATTTGTTCTGGGATATATTTTGCAATTTTTTGCTCAAAAAATATCCGATACACACCTTTATCTTCCAAAGCAAAATTTATTTTTGGTGTGAATTGATCTATACTCTTTGTTTTTCCGTCAATTGTAAATTCTAAAATTTCTTCTTCAATCGTTCCTGTTATACTAAAATCAATCACTTAGATCACCCATATAGAATTATTTAGTGTCTTATCAAAGATATAGTCTAAAACGCCAGCTACCAGCCCGCCTACAGATAAAATGATATCAATATTGGGAACAAAAATATTAATAAATTTATTAATAACGACCGACGAAGTAACTCCTGCCAAAATCGATGTAAGTTTACCAACAGGAATTTTACTTGCTAACCATCTGCCTACGCCCCACAATTTACTCAAGCCATTCTTTACGCCGTTTAGTAATTTGGAGGCATTGCGTGCAACAAATTTTACAAAAGTCCCCAAGGGTCCAGCAATTTTGGATTTCAAAGCAGCTTTACCATATTACCTTGCGACGTTTTTTACGGGAGCAAATAACCCACCGATACCAGGAATCAAATTCAAGAGAAAATCTACAGTACTAGAAACTATCCAACGTCTAATGACAAAAAATCCCTGATAATCCGAATTTATAGTCGGGTCATTCTCACAGTAGACAAAAACATTGTGTGGTGTTTCCCTATTAGGAATACCGATTATCACCACGTCATCCGCATTAATAACAGGATCATAGTATCTTCTTTGGAGATAGTACAGACCAATCTCAGCATCGTAGTAATACCCACGGAACGGAACGGGTTTATAGCCGTGATACCAGTGGGATTGGAGGTGCACTCACCCCATGCGTCGTAGGTGTATCGTGCAACAACTTTTGCATCCTTATCGACAATGCCGATGACATCGCCCTGCAGGTTGTTCTGGAAGTAGAACGGCACATTGTTATAAATGATACCGTCGGCCTCGTAAGTATGAGTATACTAGACTTTTGCCGGCATGTCAAGGGAGCGGAGAATATTTCCATGTCGTCGTACACATATTTGTAGTGCGCTGTAAGGGCATTTGACGCATTATACCACTTCTCGGCAACCATCTGACCAATGCTGTATGTCACCTTCATGGTATCGCCGTTTGCGTAGATAGAAAAAACCAATCAGGAGCAAATACCCCTGATTGGTTTGGCGGTTGAGTGGGTTAATTCATACAGCGAAGCGATTCATGATTGTCCCTATAATCGGTATCTATCAATAAACATCCAATTCAATTTCAATATGGAAAAGTCCTGCAACCCATTTATATATTACGCAGTAAACAACAAACAGCACAAGTAGTATAACAATCTTCAAGATAACGATCAGCCAAGTACTATCATGTATTCTTTCTTGAAAGTAATCATACAAAAGCGCTCCTACACAAAAAACTATAAGAGCTGAAATGGTAAATATTATTTTTTTCATATACTAAATACCCCTTGCACCGTCATCGTAACCTCAATAATATCAGCCATCCCCGCGCTCAAAATATGCGGCACCCTCTCCTGCGGCGCGGCCCGTCGCGAAGGCTATTTGCAGATTATATCCTCCGGTGAAAGCGTCCACATCGATTATCTCCCCGGCAAAAAACAGCCCGGGGTACGCCTTTACCATCATCGTTTTCGGGTTGAGCTCGCCAACGTCTATCCCGCCCGAGGTCACGATCGCCTCCGCGATCGGCCGGAACGATGTGGGTGTGAGCGTAAAGCCCTTGATCACCGTGACAAGCGACGCACGGTCCTCGCGCGTGATCTGAGCGCATTTCTTATACGGATCAATACCGCTCCGGCGCACCGTCTCCGCTATAATAGACGACGGCAGAAGCGCGCCGAGGGAATTTATTAGCGCGCGGGCGCTGTTCTTTGCAAGGTCGGAGACGATCCTGCGGTCAAGCGTCTTTTCGTCGAGCGCGGGCTTGAGATCTATCGACATCCGGTACGCCGACGGCTCCGGGCGCATCAGCGCCGAGGCGGAAAGCACGAGCGGCCCCGACACCCCGAAGTGGGTGAAGAGCATCTCCCCCTGCTCGGAGAAAACGCGTCTGCCGTCGCCGTTTTCAACATCCAGACGGACATTACGCAGGGACAGCCCCATCATTGGTGAGGTATCCTCGGCCGTCACCACCGGCACGAGCGAGGGCACAAGCGGCGTCACGGACAGTCCGAGCGACCTTGCGATGCGGTGACCGTCGCCGTTCGAGCCGGTGCCGGGGTACGACACCCCTCCGGTGGCGACGATGACAGCGTCGAATCGACGCCCTCCCGCGTCGAAACGACGCCCATCCGCGTCAAAGCGCCGCACGGACGCACCGTCGGCGCGTGTATCAAGCGACACGTCAAAGCCACCCTCGCACGGGGTGACCGAGCTCACTCCGGCGCGCACGACGCGCACCCCGAACCGACGCATCTCGCCCTCAAGCGCGTCGGCGATGTCGTTCGCATTATCGGACACGGGAAAGACCCGCTGTCCGCGCTCGGTCTTGAGAGGTACGCCGAGGCTCTCAAAATATTCCATCGTATCAGAGGGACCAAAGCGGGAGAGCGCGCCGTAAAGGAAGCGGGGGTTTTTCGTGACCGCGCCCATCATTTTCTGCACGGAGCAGTCGTTTGTGACGTTGCACCGCCCCTTGCCGGTGATCCGGAGCTTGCGTCCGACGTCGCGGTTTTTCTCATACACGGTAACATCCGCACCGCACTCAGCGCTACGGATCGCGGCAAACGCGCCGGCTGCCCCCGCGCCGATCACACAGACTTTATTATTTTCCATCGTCGATCCGTCTCTTTGTCTGAGCATCGTACACGTTGTAGCGGTCCCACACCTTCTCCAGATTGCCGAGCGCCGTGCTTACATCCTCTCGCCTGCACATGCCGACGGCGGCAATGAGCGCGTTTATCACGGACAGCGGCGCCGCGAGGGAATCCACAAAGGACACCATGTCAGAACGCGCCTCGAGCACTGCGAACGCGTTGCGTGCAATCGGAGAAAGCGCGTTGTCCGTGAGCGCGATCACCTTCGCGCCGCACTCGGCGGCAAAGGAGACGGCGTTCACCATTCTGGCGCTGTATCGCGGGAAGGAGACGGCGATCATCACATCCTCGCCGTTCATCGTGCGGAGCTGTTCGAATATCTCGCTTCCGCTCGTAGTATGAACAAGGCGGACATTATCGAACACGAGCGACATGTAGTGGTTCATAAACTCCGCAAGGCACGAGGCGCTTCTCATGCCGATCAGATATATCATCCTCGCGCCGAGGATCGCCTGCACCGCGCTCTCAAAGGAACGGCGGTCGAGATGCTCCATCGTATATCTGATATTCTCCATGTCGGAGGAGAGCACCGCGGACGGCACATCCCTGTCCATGAGCCGCTCGTTTGCCACCTCGATGCGCTGAACAGAGGTGAGACGCTTCCGGACGCTCTCCTGAAGCTCTCTCTGAAGCTCGGGATACCCGGAAAGACCGATCTCACCCGCAAAGCGCACCACGGTGGATTCGCTGACTCCCGCCTCCTCGCCGAGCTTCGACGCGGTCATATACGCCGCCTTCTCAAAGTTGGCGAGAAGGTATGAGGAGATGAGCCTCTGACCCTTTGAAAACCTCGGGATCATATCCTCGATGCGACTCAAAATATCGTTATACATGTAAGCCTCACTGCGATCAAAATATCTTGACGCGATCAAATTCTGATATAAACAAAAACACCTGATATTATACTGCTTTTCCGGAGTTTTGTCAAGTTCGCGATCGCCAAATCGAAGAAATCGAAGCAAAAAGGCTGTCGGTTGCCGACAGCCTTTGGGTATTTTTTCGGCGTGTTCCGGGCCCCGCCCTGCCGCACTTGCCGCTTTTGCCGCTCACGGTGCGGCGCCGCGGATCAGATATCCGCCTGCGCCATGTATCTGCCGGCGTTCTCGGCGATAAAAACCTTTCTGGCGGGCAGATCGTTGCCGAGGAGCGTTTCAAACATTCTCACCGTCTCCTCTGCGTCGGCGGACGTGATGCGCACCAGCCGTCGGCTGGCGGGATCCATCGTGGTTTTCGACATCATGTCCGGCTCGTTCTCGCCGAGTCCCTTCGAGCGCTGGAGCGTGTACTTGCGATCGCCGAGCTCGGCCACAATGCGGTTCTTCTCCGCCTCGCTGTACGCAAAGAGTGTATCGTCCTTCGTTGTGATTTCAAACAGCGGCGTCTCCGCAATGTAGATGCGCTCCTTTTCGATCAACGTGGGAAGAAGCCGGCAGAACATAGTCAGAAGCATCGTGCGAATATGAAATCCATCCTCGTCGGCATCGGTACAGATGATAATTTTCGCCCACCGAAGCGCGTTGAGATCGAACGGCATTATATCGCCCTTCACCCGCTTCGGAAGTTCAACCCCACAGCCAATAACACGGAGCAGATCGACGATGATCTCGTTCTTGAATATCTGCTCATAGGTGCTTTTCATACAGTTGAGCGTTTTCCCGCGAACGGGGATTATCGCCTGAAATTCGGCGTCGCGCGCGAGCTTGACAGACGTCATTGCGCTGTCGCCCTCAACGATGTAGAGCTCGCGCCGCTCAGGGTCCTTCGAGCGGCAGGCGACGAATTTCTCCACGCGGTTTGCGATATCCTGCGGGTTCTGATTGAGCTTGGTTTTCAGGGTGATACGGGCACTCTCCGCATGCTCTCTCGAGCGCTTGTTGATGAGCACCTGGTTAAGGAGCTTGTCGGCCTCGGCGGGGCGCTCCATGAAGTAAAACTCAAGCTGTTCCTTGAGAAACGCAGTCATCGCCTCCGCGATAAAGGTATTGGTGACCGCTTTTTTCGTCTGATCCGAGAAGGAGGCGAGCGTGGAAAGTCCGCTCGATACGAAGCAAAGGCAGTCCTCTACATCCTGAAAAACGATCTTCGATTCGTTCTTGTTATACCGTCCCAGCGCACGCAGGCGCTTGTCGATCGCGGACACAAATGCGCTTCGTACCGCCTTTTCCGGCGCACCGCCGTGCTCCAGCCAGCTCGAGTTATGGAAATACTCGAGCATGTGCACGGCATTCGACACACAGAACACACAGTCCACGCGGAGCTTGTACTCGGGCTTGTCGGCGCGGTCGCGTCCCGCGGTGGAAAGCTGCCAGCGAACTGGCTCCGTCATTGCGCTCTCGCCGACAGCCTCCCTGATGTAATCCTCGATGCCGTTCGGATACAGCATCTCCCTGTCGTACATTGTGCCGTCCTGATTCTGGTAGTGGAGAATGAACTTCACCCCGGCGTTGACGATCGCCTGCTTTTCGAGCATCGTCTCAAAATATTCCCGCGGGATGGCGATATCCGTGAATACGTCAAGGTCCGGGCGCCAGCGCGTCACCGTTCCGGTTCTGCGCTCTTTTCGCTCAAGAGGACGCGTAGCAAGCTCGCCGGTGACCTCGCCCTTTTCGAAATGTATCTCAGACAGAGTGTCGCCGTTGT
The DNA here is from genome assembly GCA_964454825.1 of uncultured Lachnospiraceae bacterium. Lineage (GTDB taxonomy): Bacteria > Bacillota > Clostridia > Oscillospirales > CAG-272 > UMGS1312. The sequence continues at coordinate 8,686 of CAYVUJ010000011.1, forward strand.
ACGAATACACATCCATATACTCGGAGCTGTACTGCGTGGCGCACGCGCCGAGTCCGTTCATTCCGATGGAATACTCGTACGCCGCGCCCTCCTCGTTGTTGCCGTATTTGCCTCCGGCATAGAGCTCGCAGTATACAAGCTCCCAGTTGAAGCGCTGCTCTGCCTCGTTGAAGCCGAGCGGCACGCCGCGTCCTCTGTCGTCGACCTCGATCGATCGGTCGGCAAAGGCGGTCACGGTTATCACATCACCGTAACCCTCGCGGGCCTCGTCCACGGAGTTGGAGATTATCTCGAACGCGCTCTGCTCGCATCCGTCAAGCCCGTCCGAGCCGAATATGACCGCAGGACGCTTGCGGACCCGGTCCGCGCCCTTCAGGGAGGTTATCGATTGATCATTGTACTGTTGTTTCTTTGGCATATGTCACTCCAAATGGTAATTTATAATGCTGTTCCGGCTTAAGGCAACACCGCACAAACCGCGGCTGACGCCTTGATGGCACACTTACTTGCATCTTTTCTTGCCTCTCTTATCACCGGCTGAAGTCTTGCAGATATCCCGGACAGAGTGCCGTTCCTTTTCATCGATCACCCATCCGAGGGTAATATTATCGGCTGAAATAGTGAAATAATCCCCCGTCTGCTCATTGGGACTGCAAAAGCCTTCGGTGATGCGGACACTCAAATGTCGATTGCCGTACGCATAGATTCCGCCATCTCCCATAACCTCCACTTTCCCGCAAACGGTATAATCAACACCGATATAATCGACATGATCGGATAAATCGACGGACCATGTCTCATCCGGCTTTGCCGCGTCAACACCGAATTCACTCAGAAAAGCGGTCAATTCAGGACGCTGTTCCTTGATTTGTGCATAGTAATTCCGGCAATACACGCACTCACAAAGCAGATGCGTATTGTAATATTCCTTCGTTTTTTCAACATCAACGGAAAAGACAAAGTCGCCCTTTCGGATCGTTGTCACACCATTCACCACACTTTCATAACAATATCAGGAGATCATTTTACACTTAGTCTGCCGCCGTTTTTCTCGCATAATGCAGTATCAAAAGCGCACGGAAAGTAACATCACAAAGCCTGCGCTTTTCGCCGCGCCAGTCGGTCTCGAGCTGGAGTCCCGCGTACGGTCCCCACTTCCGGAATTCGTTCTCATAAAACGGCACGCGGCAAACGCCGTCGTCGCCGATATTCTCTTCAATATACTCCACCTCGCGGCGAAGCTCTGGCAAATGTGGATACAGCCCGAGACGGCAGAGCCATTCGACCTTCTCGAAATTGACCCTGTGTACGCCGTCCGGGGACAGAAATCCGAGAGCATCGGAGGAAACGGAATATCCCTCATTCAGATACCACAGCGGCCCCACGGCGTGTCCCACCCAGCACGCGACCGGCGTGTTTATTATTTCGGGGCGGTCAGTCCGCATCAGGCGGCCGAAGGACTGTGCAAGCATTTTTATGTTTTCATCAGTCCTCCATGAATCGGTAAACGCCAGAATTTCAAGATGATACCGGCAGGGCCAGCGCTCGTTTTCGTTGAAAAGTCTGAACTTCTTCCCCGGGCGCGACACATCAAATATCGAATCGACCTCGGTCACGCGCCGAAAAGACTCCAGCGCAACGCCGATTTGCGGCGCAATGTCGATGTCCCCGGCGTATCCGGCTCTTGCGATACAGGCAGCACGGATAATGTTCGCACCGTATGCGGGAACCGTAAACTCGTCGTAATCCTTCCCGCTTTTTTCGCAAAAATGGTTTCTGAGCTCTGTTGTGACGAAGGCATCCATAGCGCGATCAAGGAGCTGAGTGCCGTGCAGTCCCTTATCGCCCATGTACTTTGTCGCGGTCTCCTGATTATCATATTGCCCGGAGTTTTTGTCTGAGCCGTGAAATCCAAGGCCGATCCAGCCGTTCGGCTGTTGTTTTTCCGCCATGAAACGGGGGATCTTCTCGTTCAGAATCTGCGTTTGCAGAGCCTTCTCCTCATCGGGGGAAATGTCCCCGAGAACCTCCTTCTTCACACGCAGCTTGACGGAGGGATTGGCGTTTTCGAGGAGAAAAGCGGTCATTTTGTGTTTCATTGAGCCGTATCCTCCGTCAATAACATCATTATATTTTATACTGATTTATTCGCATAATGCAGTATCAAAAGAGCCCTGAATGTTACATCGCAATCCCGTCTCGTCGGGCTTTTCCAATCGACTTCCAGCTGCTGTCCGCCGTATGTACTGAAGCCCCTCAGCTGATTCTCATCGATCGGCGCCGTACAGATCCCGTCCGCACTGATCGAATTTCGCAGAATCTCCACTTCGTTTTGCAGTTGTTCAACATAGGGGGCAATCCCGCACCGACATAACCATTCCATTCTGTCAAGATAAGTATAATGAATCCCGTCTTTGTCATATCCGAGCTGATATCCCTCATGTAAACAACCGGTTGTTCCAAGCACATAGCCAACCCATGAATCTGCGCCGACCTGACACTCCGGACGGTCTGTACGCAAAAGCTTTTTCACGGACTGTGCCAGCATTCTGATGTTTTCTTCGGTTTTCCACGACTGTGTATGGGCAAGCATGTCGAGATGATAGTAGCATGGCCACTTTTCATAATCATTGAAAACACGCTTTTCCTTACCGCCGCTTTTTCTTATGCGCGTGATATCCAATATGGAGTCAACCTCCAAAACACGCTTGAAAGAGTCAAGTACTAACTGAATCTGCGGTTTTATATCAATGACATCATCATAACCTGCTCTCGCAATACAAGCACAGCGGATATTATTTTGACCGTTTGCGGCATAACGGAACTCGTCGAAGTATTTACCCTTCGTGCGATAGCAGAGGTCTGTCAGCTCAGTAGTCACAAAGGCGTCCATTGCTCTTTTCAGAACGGGAGTATCCTTATAGACTAATTTCTCGCCGAGATATTTTGTGCCAACCTCCTGATTTTCAAACGGTCCCGCGTTTTTATTCGGTCCGTGAAAGCCGTTGCCGAGCCAACCGTTCTCTTTTTGGCAGGCGATGATGGACTGTATGACCGGTTCCGCTAAAATCTGCGACTGGAGGTACTGTTTTTCTTCATCGGGAACTTTCTCACCGAGAACCTCCGTTTTGATCCGGTAACGAATAGACGGATTAGCGTTTGCGAGCAGGAATTCGATCATTTTATCTTTCATTGAGCGGATCCTCCATCCATAATATTAAGCTGCTTATTGAATAAACATCGCATCGAAAAAAGCCTACAGTCCCATTTCCCTGAGCTCCGACACAAGGCCAACATAAAATTCTCTTACATCAAAGCCTGAAATGTTTTCTCTGTTGAGGTCTATCATATCTCCGT
>CAYVUJ010000012.1:0-11970 GCA_964454825.1 uncultured Lachnospiraceae bacterium
AAAGAATATCGTATGCCACTACTCTGCCCCCTTGTCGCCCTCACAGGACGCACATGACTTCCCGCCGGACGCACATGACTCCACACGGGACGCGCATGACTCCACACGGGACGCGCATGACTCCACGCGGGACACGCACGGCTCTTCTCTGACCGCGCACGCCACGAAAAAGCCGTCCCACTCGCCCTCATCCGGGAAGAAGGTCAGCATTCCGCCGGAGCTTGCCTTGCCGGCACAGGTAAAGTCAGTCGCATGAAACTCCGGATGTGCGTCGAGAAATCGCGTGAAAACGCACTCGTTCTCAGCTCTGTTGAGCGTGCAGGTGGAATACACGAGCCGTCCCCCCTGCCGCACATACGTCGAGGACGCATCGAGGATGGCGTACTGCACCTCGGGAAGCCGGGAAAACTCCGCGGTATCCTTGTATTTTATGTCCGGCTTCTTTGAGATCACCCCGAGCCCAGAGCACGGGACATCGCAGAGAACCCGGTCCGCACGTCCGAGAAGCTCGCTGTCGGGCGTTCTTGCATCCCGCGCGGCGGCGGAGATTATGTCTATCCCGAGGCGCGCCGCCCCGTCGCGGATGAGTGATATTTTATTCTCATGGAGATCGAACGAGCGCACCTCGCCGCGATTTTCCATGTCTATTGCTGTCGAAAAGCTCTTACCACCGGGCGCGCTGCAGCAGTCCACGACAAGCGAGCCGGGCTCGGCTCCGAGCACTGCCGCCGCCATGCGCGACGACGCGTCCTGCACGAACCACAGCCCGCGCGCGATTCCGTCGAGAACAGGGCCGCTCTCCCCGACAACGGCGATCATCCCTGGCGCATGCTCGCACGCGCGGGCGCTATCGCCGAGAAGAGCCAGCGCCTCGTCCACGCTCGTTTTCAGCGTGTTCACGCGCAGTGTCATCGGCCGGCGGCAAAGCGTCGACGCGATCAGGCTCTCGTACCGGTCGGGATACGAGTTGGCAAAGAGCGCGACGAGAGAGCGCAGCACCGAATACCGCACCGAAAGCGCCTCCATAGGATCATCCGGCAGATCGAAACGCTTGTCCGCGCGGATAAAAGCGCGCAGGATCGCGTTCACGAACGGACGGCAGCGGCGCGGCGCGGCGCCGACCGTCTCTGAGACGGCGGCGTGGTCCGGAATGCGGTCCATGTACATGAGCTGATACAGCCCGAGATGCACGGCACAGCGCGTCTCGTCGTCGAGAGAATCGACCGGGCGGTCTGCAAGCGACGCGAGCACCCAATCGAGTGTCAGCGCGCGCTCCACCGTCCCATAGACGAGCGCGGTATAGAGCGAGCGGTCCTTTTCACTCAGCGCGGTACGCTGAAGCGAGGCGGCAACCTCCAGATTTGTATATTTCCCGTTCCTTCGCCACTTCACAAGAGACCCGAGGGCAAGCGCACGCGGATTCGAGAGTCCGCTCTTTGCCGGCGCGCCGGAACTTTCCCCCTCCGGCGTGCGTCGCGCTCGCGGCGTGCCGCCGGGCTTCGTCTGTCCACGGAACTTTCCCGCGTCGGCACTCTTTTTCGCGCCGACGGGCTTTGCCGCGCCCCGGGGATTCTTTTTTGCGCCGCTCATCTGTCAGACGAGGCGGAGAGGACATCCCCCACGGCGATCTTTCTTCCGTTAATGAACGCCGCCGCGTCCATCTTCTTCTTATTCTGCGGGATGACCTCGGTCACGTCGATCGCCCCGTCGCCGCATGCGACGGTGAAATACTTCTTCGCCACCGCGATGACAGTCCCCGGTGCCGCCCCCCCGGGCGACGCCTCACTCACGCGCCCTCGGCTGATCTTCAGGATCGAGCCGTCGGGCATGACGGTCTGCGCCGCCGGAGCCGGAGAGAGCGCGCGGATGCGGTCGACCGTCTCCCTCGCGCATGCGAAATCGAGGATCGAGTCCTCCTTCGTTATCTTTGATGCGTAGGTGAAGAGCGAGTCGTCCTGCTTCTCGCGGGGCAGCGTCTCACCGCGTCCGATCGCCTCGCACACGCGCACAAACACGCGTCCCGCTGCCTCGCAGAGCGCGCCGTGGACGTCGTCGAAGGTATCCTCATCGCCGATCGGCACGACCTCACGAAGGAGCACATCGCCCGTGTCGAGCCCCTCCTCCATCACCATGGCGCACACGCCCGTTTCGCGCTCGCCCGCCATGATCGCGCGCTGTATCGGCGCGGCTCCTCGATATTTCGGAAGCAGCGACGCATGGGCGTTCACACAGCCGTATTTCGGAAAATCGAGCACATTCTTCGGAAGCAGCTTGCCGTAAGCGGCGACAAGGATCAGCTCCGGCGAAAGCTCCTCAAGAAGCGCGGCAAACTCCTCCCCGCGAAGCGTGGAGGGCTGATATACGGGTATGCCGCGCTCCTCGGCGAGCACCTTCACCGGTGTGGGGATCATGTGCATACCGCGTCCGCGCGCACGGTCCTCACGGGTGAGCACCGCGACCACGTTCTCGCCCGCATCGAGGATGGCGCGAAGGCACGCGGCGGCGTAATCCGGCGTACCCATGAAAAGAATTTTAGTCTTCAAGCTCACGTATCTCCTCCGCAGTCAGCATGTGTACGGCGTGATCCTTGTACAAGATCCCGTCGAGGTGGTCGATCTCGTGGCAGAACGCACGCGCTGCAAGGTCCGAACCGGTTATGGTGAACTCCTCGCCGCGACGGTTGAGGGCGCGCACGGTCACCTTGGCGGGACGGCGCGTGTAGCCCCACTCTCCGGGGATGGAGAGACAGCCCTCAAGCTCCTCCTGTTCGCCCTCGCGCCCGATAATCACGGGATTGATGAACTCCACGAGCCCGGTCTCATCCGTCTCCACGAGGCAGATGCGGCGCAGGACGCCGACCTGCGGCGCCGCGAGTCCCGCGCCGTTTGCGTCGTGGAGGGTGTCGATCATATCATCGAGGAGGGTGATGATACGCGGAGTGATCTCTCCGACCTCGCGGCATGTTTTGCGCAGAGTCGGATCGGATTCTTTCAGAATGTTCAAAAGTGCCATTATATTTTATCCTTTGTTTGTTGTATTCGATTAATTATATGTCGGCTTGCACACGAAAGAGTCTGCACAAACCCCTTTTCGGGGGTGTGGGGGACAATGTCCCCCACTGGGGTCGAGGGGCAACGCCCCTCGTGGGTGTGGGCGAAGCCCACTGGGGTTTGGGGCAACGCCCCAACGTGTCAGACACCCATCCGAGGACGTAAGTCCGAGGATGTTTGGAGTTTATGCTCTACGATGAAACGGGAGTACAAATCTTGTTTGCGCTCGGACTTTGTCCTTCGCGCGGACATCTGCAATGTTGGGCTGCCTCCCAAACCCGCTTGGGTCTCTGCCCCAAACCCCGCCGGGGGACAAGTCCCCCGGGCCCCCGATAGGGAGCTTGTGCAGACCTCATCGTGGGGACGATCCCCACCTATATCCCGGACGGGTTGAAATCGACCGTAACCGTGTACCGCCGCGCCTGCCTGAACTCCCCGATGAGCTCCGAAAACAGCGCCCGGCTGCGCGGTGCAAGCCGGCATTTTACAATTATCCGCATGCGATACTCGTTCTGCACCCTGTACACCGGCGCCTCGATCGGACCGTATACGACCGCCTTCACGTCAGAATACCCCCCCTCGAGCTTGCTCCGGAGCGCCGCGGTAAGCGCAAGCGCCGTGCGCGACAGCACAACATCGTCCTTCGAGGTGATGCACACCATCGCAATGTCACAGAACGGCGGGAACTGAAGCGCGCGCCGCAGCGCAATCTCGCGCTTGTAAAACTCGGGGTAGTTCTGCTCGGAGGCAAGACAAATCACCTCGGACGAGGGATTTGTCGTCTGCACGACCGCAATGCCCTCTCCGCCTGCGCGCCCCGCACGTCCGATGACCTGAGTCAGCATCGCAAATGTGCGCTCCGACGCCCGGAAGTCGTCGAGATACAGCGACGAATCAGCATTCAGCACGCCGACGAGCTCCACCTTCGGGAAATCGTGACCCTTGGTCACCATCTGCGTACCCAAAAGCACATCCGCCTCACCGCGGCGGAATGCGTCGAGGATCGCCTCGTGGGAGAACTTCTTGCGCGTGTTGTCCGCGTCCATGCGAAGCACACTGATCCCCGGGATCGCGCGCTCGAGCTCTGCGGCCGCGCGCTGGGTTCCCGTCCCCATGAATAGCAGATTGCCGTCCTGACACTCGGGACAGCGCGCGGGCACCGCACAGCGATATCCGCAATAATGGCACATGAGCATACCGCTCTGCCGCCGCGAGGCAAGATACTCGCCGCGCGCGTGCTCGTCTACGAGCGCCGTCGAGTGATACGTCAGCGACACCGAGCAGTTCGGACACTTCAGATTCTCTCCGCAGCGCCGGCATGTGACAACGCTGTTGTAGCCACGCCGGTTGAGGAAGAGGATCGCCTGCCCGCCGCGCGCCTTCATCCGCTCAAGGCGCTCGAGAAGCTCTGCCGAGTAGACAGTAGCATTTCCGCGTGTGATCTCGCGGCGCATGTCCACGACAGACACCTCCGGGAGTGCCGCATTGTTATATCGCTTCGTCAGCTCCACGAGCTTGTAGATGCCCGCCTTAGCCTTGTAATACGAGGCGAGCGAGGGCGTCGCGGATGCGAGAAGCATCAGCGCGCCGCAGTCGGCACAGCGCTTACGGGCGATGTCGTGGGCGAGATATTTCGGCGATGTGTCGGATTTGTAGGTATGCTCCTGCTCCTCATCGATGACGATAAGTCCGAGATTCCGGACCGGCGCAAACACGGCGCTTCGTGTGCCGATAACGACATCACACAGTCCGTCGCGTACCCGGCGCCACGCGTCGAAGCGCTCGCCGGCGCTGAGCGACGAGTGCATCACCGCGACGCGATCCCCGAAGTAGCTGCAATATACCGCAACAGTCTGCGGGGTCAGCGCGATCTCGGGGACAAGCACGATCGCGCCGCGGCCGCTCTCCAGCGTGCGGTCGATGATCGCTTTTATGACAAGGGTCTTTCCGCTCCCGGTGACCCCGTGCAGAAGAACCGCGCCCGCGCCCTTAGCAGCCACCTCGGCGATCGAGTCGATCGCGCGGCGCTGTTCGTCGGAGTATTCGACGGCCTTTGCGGCCTTCTTTGAGTTTTTCGCCTCCGTCTCGGCAGCGAGGTACGGATTGCGGTAATGCTCGTGCCGCTCGTACTGGATGATCCCCCGCTTGACGAGCACCGCACCGGTCGTACGCGGGGTGTTTATCCCCACGCTTTTGAGCTCCTCCTCAGATTTCTTGCCGCCGAGAAGCATCTCAACGATCTTGCGCTGCAGCCTGCCGCGGATAGCGTCCTTCCCCGACGAATCAAGCATCGCCTGAACCTGGTCCGGCGAAACGGCGAGGGAGAAAAACACATCGTACTTGACATTCGACGACACGCGCTCGACGCTGTCGCGAATGATCACCCGCCGCCTCACAAGCTCCGCAAGAAGAGGCTTTACATCCGAACCAAGGCGGCGGCGAAGCTCGCTCTCATCCGCGCCGGGATATGCCAAAACAAGGCCGACGAGCGTCCGGCCTTCCTCGTTTACCCACGCGGGAATCAGACCTTTTTCAAGCTTATCCGTGGGATAATAGCGCGCGACAAAGCGCGAGAGAGCCTCCGACGGGATCATGGCGTGGACCGCATCCCCGAGCGTGCAGAGCGTCCGGTCGCGCATGAAAAACGCAAGGTCCAGAAGCTCTGCGGTAAGGGACGCGGTGTCGGAAAGCGAAAGGATGCTCTTTAAGTCCGGCGAAGTACCGTCGTGTACGGAGCACACCACGGCGTTCATCGGGCGATTGCCCTTACCGAACGGGACCGTCACAATAGAGCCGACGTCCGCCTCAAGCTCTTTGGGGCAAAGATAGTCAAAGGCACGGTCTGTCGCTCTCGCGCTGTCTAATAAGTATACAGATAGAGTCTTCACGTTTAACCTCCGACATTATAAGTTTAACCTCCGACATTGTGGTTATATAGTGTAGTTTGATCGGACGATGCAGTCAGCATGCGATGCGCCGCCTCCCACAAAAGCGTAAGAGACGGCACACCACCCGCCCAAAAAGTCGAAAGAGCCGCAGGCGATGCTGCGGCTCTTTTCAGAACGTTCTCTTGTCCTCGGATACCTCAGCGCCCCGGTCAAGGATCTCATACTCGCCGTCGCGGATTCGGTTAATCGCGGTACGCACCGCCTTATCATCGCGGAACTCTTTTTTCACGAGCTGAGCGATGGATTTGTCCGTCTCCTTATTCTGGATGGCACGCTCGGCAAGCTCACGCTGTGCCACGTATTCGTCGGTGATCTTTCTTGCGCACTTTGCGGTCGCGATCACAAGCTCATAACGGTTGAGATCGCCCTTTGAGGCAAGCTCATCAACAGAAGGATTTATCATTTTCTTTCTCCTAAGTATAGATTAACGATTTTGATTCGGGATTCCAAAGGGGCACTGCCACCGCCCGGGATTCCAAAGGGGCAAGGCCCCTTTGGTGAGGTCAAGGGGCAAGGCCCCTTTGGTGAGGTCAAGGGGCAACGCCCCTTGTAGGGTTTGCAACATCGCTTGCGATGTTCAACGAAGATCCCAACACAGCATGCTCCCGCCCGAGCGGCGTAAGCCCGAGGGCAACAGGTCTGTGCGCCGACATAATGTAGGAACGATACCTTTTTTGCGCTCAGGCTTCGCCTCTCGCGCGGGTATCTGCAAGGTTGGGGCTATCGCCCCAAACCCCATGTGGGCGTTGCCCACACCCACGAGAGGCGCCGCCTCTCGACTCCGCCAAAGGGACTTCGTCCCTCTGGACTCCCAACTGGTGGGTCTGTGCAGACCTTGGGGCGGCGCACCAAACCCCATGTGGGGCGCCGCCATCTTCAAATGCCTTGACAGGAGCGCATCCCAAGTTCACATCCGTGAGAGCGCGCCCTCCCCTTAATTATTTGAAAAATTCCCCGGCAAGATACGCCTTGCGCGAGCTTTTTTGGTGTTCCGCCGCAATTATCGCCCGGACCGTCTCGGCACACTCATGCGCCGCGCCGTCCTCATTGACCACAACATAGTCATAGGCGCTCATGCGGGCGATCTCCTCCACTGCGCGCGCAAGCCGCGCCCTGATGACATCCTCCGTCTCGGTGCCGCGCCCGCGCAGTCTCGCCTCGAGCGTTGCGTAATCCGGAGGTATCAGCATCACCAGCACAGCCTCCGGGAAGCGCGCCTTGATCTGCGCCGCGCCTTCAACCTCGATCTCGAGGATCAGATCGTCGCCCGCGTCAAGACAGCGCTCGACCTCGGCGGCGGGGGTGCCGTAGTAGTTGTTCATATACTCGGTATGCTCGAGTATCTCACCGGACGCGAGCATCTGCTCGAATTCGTCCTTCGTCTTATAATAGTAGCTGACACCGTCCACCTCGCCGGGGCGGGGAGCACGGGTCGTGGCAGACACCGAAACACCGATGTCCGGCATAAGCTGTCTCAGCTCGGCGACGACCGTACCCTTGCCGCTTCCCGCCGGGCCGGATATGATCACGAGAATTCCCTTACCGTTCAAAGCCCTCTCCTTTGTCATGTCAATCGGCCTGTGCGTCGTCCACCGCATCCGCCGCACCGAGTCTGGCGGCGATCGTCTCCGGCTGGATCGCGGAAAGGATGACATGATCGGAATCGGTGACGATCACCGAGCGGGTACGTCTGCCGCACGTGCAGTCTAGCAGTCGTCCTGCGTCGCGGCAGTCGGATATGAGCCGCTTGATCGGCGCGCTGTCCGGGGTGATCAGCGTCACCACGCGGTCGGCGAGCACCATGTTGTTAAAGCCAACATTTATAAAACGCATCGCATCCTCCGCTCACTCGATATTCTGTATCTGCTCGCGGATCTTCTCGAGCTCATTCTTGATGAACACCACGGTGTGTGCGATCTCGCTGTTCTGCGCCTTGGAGCCGATGGTATTCGTCTCGCGGTTCATCTCCTGCATGAGGAAATCGAGCCGCTTGCCCGCCGCCTCATTGGAGGCCAAGATATCCTCCATGGCCTTGAAGTGGCTCTCGAGGCGCACAAGCTCCTCATCAATGGCGACACGGTCCGCAAAAAGCGCGCACTCGGTGAGAATGCGGCTCTCGGCAATCTCGACATCGAGCTGTCCGAGCAGATCGCGCACGCGCGCCTCCAGCTTCTCGCGGTAGGCGGTGATATCACGCCCGGAAAGTTCGGCGATCCTCGAGGCGGCCTCGCGGATGCCCTCTGCCTTCCGGCGAATATCCGCCTCAAGATTCGCGCCCTCGCGCACTCTGCCGGCGTCGAAGATATCGACGGCCTCCGCGAGTACGGGGAGCACATCCGCCCAGTCCTTCTCCATGTCGTCCTCAGCGCGGCGGACATTGAAGATCTCCGAATTACGCGCGACGGTCATGACGGATATATCATCCGCAAGTCCGAATGTATCCCGAAGCTCGCGAAGCGCCGAGATATAGGTCCCGGCGAGCGCGGTATCCACGGAGATATCCGTTGCGCTCTGGCGGATGACGTCGATCCCGATATACACCTCCACCTTGCCACGGCAGATGCCGCGCGAGGTGAGGTACGCCTTCACCTTCTCCTCAAGAAAGCTGTATCCGCGGGGCGTTTTCACGGTGCAGTCAAGGTATCTTCCGTTGACGCTTTTTATCTCCGCGGTGATATCTCTGTCCCCGGACGGCGCAGTACGACGGGCGCGTCCGAAGGCGGTCATACTTTTAAGCATTAATAAAATCCTCGTTTCATTTCACACATATTTATTGTATCACAAAGCAGCTGTGCATGTCAAGAAGAAGCGAAAGGATTTTGCCCCGGCGGCGATTTTTCTGCGCCGCGAACGCCGCGTCGTACGGCGGCAATATGCCTCATGGGTGTGTTTGTTTACAAATTCCCCTTTACTTTGTCCGGGGGCTGTGATATTATTATAATGGTAAGTTGTATCCACCAAGGCTTGTGCAAGCTCGGCGGCCGGGATTCCAAAGAGACAACGTCCCTTTGGTGGGGTCAAGGGGTGAACCCCCTTGTGGAGGTTTGGAGGCAACGCCTCCAACCTCGCAGACCTTCGTGATGGAGACGAAGTCGACATCACAACTGAAGTCTGTACCCCGCGCTGTTGCTGTGTGCAAACTCCAGTTGCCCTCGGACTGAGGTCCCTCGGGCGGGCGCATGCTACGTTGGGGCTATCGCCCCAAACCCCAGTGGGCGTTGCTCACACCCACGAGAGGCTCCGCCTCTCGACTCCGCCAAAGGGACTTCGTCCCTCTGGACTCCCAAAAACCGGAGCTGTGTAGACTTTAAAGTCTGTCCAAACCCATGTTCAAAAGTTTCCCCTCGCACCAATCCCCCACCAATTAAGGAGATAATCATGTCCGAAAAAAGCTCTGTCAATCCGAGAATGAACCGGGTCGGCGGCCAGGCCGTGCTCGAGGGCGTCATGATGAAGAGCGGCGACAATGTCGCCCTCTCCGTCCGCAAGGAGGACGGCACCGTCGAGACGGAGACGAAAAAGTTCGTTTCCGTCCGGAAAAAATACAAGATCCTCAACATCCCCGTCGTGCGCGGGGTCGTCAACATGGTCGAGACCTTTCGCCTGAGCTATTCCATCCTCGGACGCAGTGCCGAGATGCTCGGCCTCGACGATTTCGAGGAGGAAACAAAGTTCGACAAGTGGCTGCGCGAAAAGCTCGGTGATAAGATGATGAGCGTCATCATGTCCGTCGCTATGGTGCTCGGCGTGGCGCTTGCGCTGTTCCTTTTCTCCTTTCTCCCCACCTTCGCCGTCAAAAAGCTCGGCGAGGTCGTCGAGCTCGGCTGGTTCCGCAACCTCATCCAGGGGCTCATCAAGATCGCGATATTCGTCGGATACATCCTGCTTGTCTCGCTGATGCCGGATATCCGACGTACCTTCGAATATCACGGCGCGGAGCACAAATCCATCGCCTGCTACGAGGCGGGCGCGGACCTCACCCCCGAAAACGCCGCAAAATATACCCGTCTGCACCCGCGCTGCGGCACGTCCTTCATCTTCGTCGTCATGATAATCTCGATCCTCGTGTTCTCAGTGCTTCCGTGGACGAATGTCCTGCTCCGCCTCGCGCTGCAGCTTGTATTCCTGCCACTTGTGATCGGGCTCTCATTTGAGTTCATCATGTACGCCGGCAAGCACGATAATATCCTCACAAAGCTCCTGTCCGCGCCCGGCCTCGCAATGCAGAGGATCACCACCCGCGAGCCCTCGCTCGATCAGCTTCAGGTCGCACTGACCTCACTCAAGGCGGCAATGCCGGATGAGTTTCCTCCGGAGAACGTCGCCGACGCCGGGGACGAGGCCACGGCAGACAGCGCCGACAGCGCGACGGGCGATGTCTCCGCCGAGAACGGGACCGGAGCGACGACCGAATGACCCTTTACCAGCTCGGAGCCGCGCTTCGCTCAGCAGGGATTGCCGAATGGCGCGCCGAAGCGCTGATTCTGGCCGAGCATTTCACCAAAATGAGCCGCGCGCATCTTATCGCGTGCTGTGACACGGAGCTCAGCGCTCCCGGCCTCACGGACGCGCTCAGGCGGCGTCTCGAGCGCGAGCCTCTCACCTACATCACCGGCACGGCATATTTTATGAATGAGGAATACGAGGTCAGCCCGGCATGTCTCATCCCCCGCCGCGAGACGGAATGTCTCGTGGAGGCGGCGGCGGACCTCATCTCCGCCCGGCGCGCTGAGGTGCTCGACGTGTGCACCGGCTCGGGATGTGTGGCGATCTCTCTCGCCGCGCTCAAACCGGGTGCAAGGGTTCTCGGGATCGACATCTGCGCCGAAGCGCTCGACATCGCCACGCGAAACGCCGTGCATAACAGCACGGCGGACAGGGTGCGCTTCGAGCAGGCGGACATGTTCGTCTGGAGCACCGACGCCCGCTTTGACGTGATCACGGCAAACCCGCCGTACATACGGGCGGACGAGATGCCATCGCTCGACGCGGAGCTTGCGTTCGAGCCCGCGATCGCGCTGACAGACGGCGCAGACGGGCTGTCGTTCGTCCGGGAGCTGTACTCGCGGTATGTCGGATTTCTCGCGCCCGGAGGTGCCCTCCTTTGCGAGATCGGCTCCGCACAGGGCGCGTCGGCACTCGCCATCGCCGCCGCGTGCGGCCTCGACGCGCAGATCCTCCCGGATTACTCCGGCCTCGACCGCATACTTGCAGTCAGAAGGCGGTAGTATCCGCGCCAACGCTTGCGGCGCAAGCACGAGATAGTCCGCAACGACGCTTGCGCACAGGCAGGATATGGTCCGCGCCGTCCCATCCGGCCAAGGCGCGGGATAGTCCGCAACGACGCTTGCGCGCAGGCAGGATATGGTCCGCGCCGCCCCATCCGGCCAAGGCGCGGGATAGTCCGCGCCGGCGCATGCGGTGGGGCCCTCAACCTACTCTTCGAAAGGAACGCGGAGAGCGCGCCCGACGGCGACCTCTCCGACGACTACCGTGAAAAACAAAATTCTCATACTTTTCGGAGGCCGCAGCGGTGAATACGAGGTATCCCTCGTCTCCGCCGCAGCGGTGCTCGACAACATAGACCGCAGCAAATACGACGTCATCACCGTCGGCATCACCCGTGACGGGCGCTGGCTCCTCTTCGACGGAGCCACGGATGACATCCGCACCGGAGCGTGGGCAAGCTGCGCCGCGCTTGTACCGTGCGCGCTCTGCCCGGACTACGGCTCACGCGAGCTGATCACGCTCAGCGGAGAGGTACGCCGCATACCGTTCGACGCGGCGATGGCGGTGATCCACGGGACACAGGGCGAGGACGGTCAGCTCCAGGGGCTTTTCGAGCTCTGCGGTGCGCCTCTCGTGGGGTGCAGTGCGCAGACAAGCACAAACTGCATGGACAAGGTGACGACAAAGCGTCTGCTTTCAACGGTCGGAGTGCGGTGCACCCCGGATGTGGTCACCTCGCTCCG
>CAYVUJ010000013.1:0-11811 GCA_964454825.1 uncultured Lachnospiraceae bacterium
TGGCTGCCGGAAAAATATGAATCGAAGGGAGACACCGACCATGGATGAAGCAATTGTCCTTGGCGTTATTTTTATAGCGCTTTTGGTTCTTGTTGCCCTTATGGTGAAGATAGCACTTTTTTGTCGCGCGTTCTCAGGGGATACGCGCTACATATGTCGTAAGATGGATTATGCCGACAGCTACGAAGAATACCGCCGCTGGCGCGGTGAGCTTCGCTGCCACTACCTCTGTCTGATCCCCTTTGTCAATGAGAAAAATGTCATGCGGCTGTATGACTTGATCTTCCGCAGAGCCGACCGTGCAAAAATGAAAGAGCGTAAAGACAGCCTTGTACCGCTCCTTCTTCCCTCCGGTATCGGAATCTGCCTGTGTCTTGTCTGCCTGTGCAGCATGACATGGGCATGGTTCACTGAAAGTTATGAATCTCCGACACAAAAACTCACTTCGGCTTGGTATGAGGTGAGTGTAACGGACGTTGTGTGCGACGGAGCGCCGTATCAACTGACGAAAAGCGCCTCTTACAGTTTTGAAGCAGGAAGAACTTACACAATTGCCTTACATGCAGACGGGTCTGTCAAAGAGTGCGGCGGCTACTGCCTGATCGAAGGTGACGGTACAAAACAGTATACCCAAACCATTAAGCCGGGAGACACGATCAAAATTAAACTGACGCCCGAAAAAAACGATGATTATACTTTTACAGGAGTTTGGGGCAGCATTCCTTCTACAGTTGCCGAAGATGAAATAATTAAGGCAATTGCAGAAGATGGCAGCCAGAGTGCAGCAGAAGAAACAACTGCCGATTCCTCAGAGACGACGGCGGTTGACACAACGACAGTTGAGACGACCGAAGTTGAGACAACGGCACCTGATACGACGACATTGGATCCTGTAATTACCGAACCGGAGTCCACACCGCAGGAAACAACGCCTGACGAAACCGATCCTATACCGATCGAATCTTCCGATCCGATTTCGTCAGATACATCTGAAGCTGAACCGGTATCTGAAGAGGATAAAGAAGACAATAGCGAAGAATAATCAACATAAAAAATACCATAAAAGAGCGGCGGAGCAAAGCCGCTCTTTTTTCTTATTACGGTCGCGGCAAAGAGAAATAGAGCACGATTTCGGAAACGGAAAAAATTCCGCTCACCCTGCATAATTGAGCATCGGTAAGCATATTCAAAACAGCAAGGATATCCGGTGCGGTTTTCTTTGATATTTTTGCAGAAAATTGATGTAAATTTGTTTGTATTTTTGGAAATCCTGTGGAAGGATGTTTGTTGACAAAGCGCACCATTATATGGTACAATAACCATGTAAGTATTTAGACTGATGTTTCTGCGAATGGCATTGTGGCAAGGCCCCATTTGCCATCAGTCCAAAACAAGTGCAGTTTGGAGGTGATGAATGCAGTAGGAGCGATTACGGGATGATATTCGGGATCATCCGGGTCGCAAGCCTGTATCCAAGCACTTTTCCAAAATGCACAATGGAGCGGAACATTGGACGTACCAAATTTCTCAATTTGAGAGCTGTCCCTGGAGAGGGACAAAAAACATTACTACTTTTAGAAAAGGAGAAAAAGTTTATGAAAAAGAGAATTCTGTCTCTGCTTCTCGCTGTACTTATGGTTGCAGGAATGGTTCCCGCTGCCGTATTCACTGTATTTGCAGAAGAAGCAGGGAAAACGGAACAGTCATCTATTGATGATCCGAATGCTTTGGGTGAGTTGAGCATTACTATCAAAAACATCTTTAAGACTCGTGAGACCAAGTTTAATGTGTCTTTGACGAAGATTGAAGATGAAGCAGCACCTGCTGCTGAAGATGAAGACTCATCTGAAAAGAAAGCGGATTATGAAACTTCCTTCACCTCGGCAGCCGGTGCGGAATCAGCCAACGGCTACATTTTCACCGGTATTGCTGCAGGTAACTATGAACTTGTGATTACTGCGAAGGGTTATCAGACCTATAAGCAGGAGCTCAAGTTTACGGATACTCGTATCGAAATAATCCTGTACAACTCCCTCGGAGTTAATGACGGACGTAAAGAGGCGGATGGTCTCTTCGGCGTTATGGCTTACGGTGACGTAACCGGCGACGGCGTTATCAACAAAGAGGACACTGACGCTATTACCAATGTTATGAACGGCGCCGCGGCTTATAATGCTAAGGGCGAAACAATTCCGACCGCCGATTGTAACTTGAACGGATACCAGGACGAAGCCAACCGTCAGGTGGTGGATCTGGAAGACTTGACGATCTGTGTCCGTAACCAGGGCGACAATGTTCCGGCAACGGTTTTCCACTCGGCATCTGCACGTTCACTGCTGATGAAGTCGAAGGTCGAGGCAGAGGTCGATGAGGGTACTACCGTAAAAGTCACCTCCGCACAGGGCTCTGACGAAGCCATTACTCTTGAGCAGGCGCTGGTGTCCCCCTCGGCGGATTCTGTTGTTGCTCTGACTCCGGCCGATGAATCCAAGCCTCTCGGCGAAGATAACGCGGTTCAGATCGCGCTGAATATCGGCACTTCCGGCGATTCCGAGGATGGAGAGGAGAGCAAGGTCGTTTCTACGGATGCGATCGTCATCAGACCGCCCGCTGACTCGGAGAACAAGATCACTGCCGGCACCATGACTGTTGAAGCTACTGATCTTAAGACCGGGGAAGATATCACAGTTGAAGTTCCTATGGGAACCACAGCCGAAGAGGCTAAGACACCGGAGGTTGAAAATCCTCAGCCTCAGGTGCGTGCAAAAGCTAAGAAAGCTATGGCGGCTCGGGCGAATGAATCCGAGCAGGTAACCGGTAAGTCCACGACTGAGAGCGATGGTACTATCACTATCAGTCTTGGTAAGATGGTTGCTATCAAGAGAGTCAGCATCAGAATAACCGGTTCCTCCAGCGGTAAGCTGGCGGATATCGCTAAGGTTGAGTTCCTTGAGGACTTTGGAAACCGAATTCCTGAGCCTCAGCTTGATATTCCCACCGGTGTAAACGCAACCAATACGGAAGCAGATGGACTCGGCTATAGAAGTGTTACGGTAACATGGGAAGGTGCTCATAACGTCACTGGTTATGAGATAAAGATCTCCGGTCCTGACTTTAACAAGACCATGACCTCCCCTGATCCCAAAGCCACCTTCGTTGGTGACTCTTTCAACGGCACGGTAAGCGCATTCAATACATACACTGCGCAGGTTCGCTCTGTCAACGGTGACTGGAGAAGCCCGTGGTCCGAAGGGTTCACATGGACCGTTACCACAACCAGAAAGCCTAAAACACCTGAATATGTGAACGTTACCCCCGGCATAAACAAACTGAGTTTGAGCTGGCGTAAGCTTTGGGATACCCAGGGCTGGATCGTTTACTACAAACAGGTTGATGATCTTAAGGAAGCTGAGAGTTATAAAGGTCTGACCGAGGCTCAGCTTATTGAAAAAGGTTATCAGGCTCAGGCTGTCACAACGACCAGCTGGACTTTGCCTGTTGCCGGAAACTCCAAGACGTATGACTTCTGCGTAGTCGGTACTAACGGTAACGGACACAGTGGAGTTTCCATCCACAACGCCGCTGCGAGCCTGACCGAGGCTGTTGCCGTAATGCCGATGTATAAGCTTATCAACACAAAGGTAGATAGGACCTATACGTATACGAAAGACGGCGAAGAGAAGACTGAAACGGTTAATGTATTTGCTAACCATATCACGTCGATCGGTTACTCTCAGGGATTTGGCACACAGCAGTATGATGTTATATCTGAGAACTATAAAGGCAAGGGCTGGGATCCCTATGCGCTGCTTGACGGTAACCCGAATACCTATAACAAGCGCGCTCAGTGGGCTAACGGTAACATTGATGTCAATCTGGACGGCAAGTATGAGATAAATACTATCCGTATTGCCTACCAGCACAGCGATCCGTACCTGTTCGGATACGGTGAAGGTTCTCATATACGTTATAGGAACGACAACGGCAACTGGGTAGATGTTGCTTTCGACGTTGCTCATAAGGCCGACGCTCAAGGCAAGAAGTATTGGGAGTTTACTACCCGCCAGCCTGTCAATACCAATGGCATTCAGATCCATCTCTGCGCCTACAACTTCTCCGGCGGCAACCCCGCACGTATTCAGGAAGTCAGAGTATACTACTATGACAGCCTGGAAGATGAAGTTGCTGCTCTGTTTGAGGATAATATGCGCACTGTCCTGAAGTCTACAGTCACTGAGCAGGTTATAGATGGACTGCGCACACGTGCCAATACTGCAGATCCGATCAGCAGAGAGGATCATCCCAAGAAGAAAAATATCCTGGCTGACCTGGATTATGCGGCACAGCTTTTAAAGGACAGCACAAAACTCGATCCGATCATCAAGGTCGACAACACGATCACCTCCAAGGCAGACGGAACACAGGGCTTTGCTCAGGCACTGTCTGACTATCAGCCTCTGGGTTATGTAGCAGGCGCTGGTGATACTATTGTAGTTTACGTATCCCGTCCCGGCCTGTCAAGAGGCGCAGGTGCAAACCTGAATCTTATCGTAACTCAGTACCATCCTGAGGTAAGCGCTTGGCAGAATACCTCCATCTGGCTGAAAGCCGGACGTAACGAGATCCAGATCCCGCGCATAATCACCAAGAGTGAAGAACGCGGCGGTTCTCTGTACATCCGTTACACCGGTAATAAGGGCGGTGAGGACTACAGCATCCGTGTTTCCGGGGCGCATAAGATCCCCATGCTGAATGTCAAGGATGTTGCAGAAGCAGACCGCATGTCGCTGATTACCAAGTACGTAAGTGCTCTGAGTGAGTACGTGAATGACAACGGCGGCATTCAGGCTATGCATGAACAAAAGCATGACGGCAGTGATAATGTCAATGTCAATTTCACGTATAAGGTTGACAGCTGCTTCCTGAACTCCACCGAGATCTCCATGAACAATATGTTCTACAGCGTTCCTGCTACCCAGATTTGGGCAGGTCTCGGCGGCGCTTCTACTTCCAAGACGCAAAAGGCAGAGAAATTGGCGGCCGCTATTAAGGCTATGGAGCAGGAGATCGACTACTTCTACCAGTTCAAGGGCCTGAACAAGAACGAGCCTGCCAACAGCAAGGACCGTTATCCTATGCAGCGCCTGAACATCCGCTATCACCGTATGTTTACCGGTGCGTTCATGTACGCAGGCGGCAAGCACATCGGTATTGAGTGGGGCAGCGTACCGGGTCTTGCTAGTACAACTCCGAATCTTCCTGATGCAAACGGTAATCCCACCTACAGCGGAAGCTGGGGCGGCTGGGGTATCGCCCATGAGATCGGTCACTGCATCAACACATCGGCTTATCAGCGCGTAGAGGTTACTAACAACGTCTACGGACAGCTTGAAAAGGCGATCACAGCCGGTGAGAAAAATGAGAATTTCCGTACCTCTTACAATAATGTCTACAAGGGCGTTGCTTCCGGCACAGTAGGTCATACCGGCGATCTGGCAGTGCAGCTTGCTATGTACTGGCAGATCCACCTGGCTTATGATAACGGTGATATAAGAACACTTTATAACACCGCTGCTGAGGCACAGGCGGCTCTGATCTATGCAAAAATTGACGCTATCTACAGAGACAATTCCAAGGCGAAGTACCCGATCAGCCTGAACAGTGACTCTGATAATAACTTCATGCGCGTAGTTTGTGCTGCTGCGGAGAGAGACCTGCTGCACTTCTTCCGTGCTTGGGGCTTCACTCCTAATCAGGCAACCATCGAATATGCGGCTCAGTACGATCAGGAAGAGCGCCTCATCCAGTACGTCAACGACAATTGCCGTTTGTACAGAATGGACGGTGGCAAGGGTGCGAACAATTTGACCGTATCCGCTTCAATTAAGGGTGTTGAGGGTTCTGTTACTACTGAGGACCGCGTCACTCTTGAGATCACAGACAGCACCGGAGCAGGCACCGATGTTCTCGGATACGAGATCAGACGTGACGGCAAGGTTGTGGCGTTTGTGACTAAAGATGCAAGTGGAACAACAACATACACAAATGTTTTGACCACCGAGAACAACAAGGCGTTTGTTTACAGCGTTACCGCTGTGGATAAGCTGCTGAATGCGAGCGACACTGCTGTTCTGCCTGAGGTTAAGGTTAAGCACGGCAATGTTATTGCCAAGGACAAGTGGACGATCACGACCAATATGATCGCTACCACGGATGAAGTACCGGAGAAGGACGGAGACAGCACTAACTCAGAAAACAAAGAGGTTGATCCTGAGGCTGAGACCGTTTCTTATGTTGGTGCGTTGATCGACAACGATCCCAACACTGTATACTACGGCGCCGGTCCGAACAGTAATAATCGTCCCAGCGTTACCATTAGCCTTGGTAGCGTGGAACAGGTTACGGCTATGACCTTCCGTCCGATTCCGCAGAGCTCCGGCACAACGCATGTCAACGTAGCTGAAAAAGGCGCTGAGAGCGTATACAACAACCTCGAGTACACCTCCTCTAATAGCTGGAATCTGACCAACTTCCGTCTGTTCAATTACAGGATCGAGGTCAGCTTGGACGGCCAGACCTGGAAAACCGTAAAGGAAAGCGGCATCTACAAGCCGGCAGGTCTCAGCGCGTCCAATCCCAATTCCTGGAAGCTCATGGATGACGTTCAGTACGATGAAAAGACGGATACATTCACTGTCTACTTCAACAAGTTTGACGAAAATGGTGATGTTGATCCGTTCATGTACACCTATGATGCGGCGTTTATCCGTGTGACCTCCACCGGAATGTCCCAGATGGGTCTTGCGGAGATCGGTCTCCTTGGACCTACCAGCGACAACGTTGAGCTGGAAGGCTATGGTACTCTGGATCATGACTTCTACTACACTAAGGATGAGGATCCTAACTTTATGATTCCCAAAGGCTCCTACGTATTCTGGGGCTCATACCAGGGCGATCCTTCCTACAGTGTTGTAGAGCTGAGAGGTAAAGGTGATGCTGAGCATCCTAACGTGATCCTCGGAGGAGAGCAGATTGTCCTTGCTGAGGTTGCAAAAAATGGTCAGCTTGGTAATGTCACCATCGGTAAGTGGATCTACTGGTTGCCTGAGAATTACAAGGATCCCTTTGATGGTACTGTGTCTAATGCCAAGGATCAGATTGCGAATTACGGAATCGAGCGCATCCAGGCTGAGCTGTACCGTGTCAACGACGCTGACACTCTTGAGGGAGAGCGTATGACAAGTAACAGCTTGCATATTAATAATCTCTCCAATTTGGATCAGATCGTTTCGATTGCTAAAGATGTAGAGCCTATGGACAGAGATAAGCTTCCTCAGGACACCACTGAGCAGCAGATCGCTGTGCTGATGGCAGAAGAGGATGTATCCTTTGCTCCGGTTTATTCAACTATGAGCTACGGCCTCAACTTTGCAACATTTGCTGCATTCAACGACGATGAGTCCGACGGAGATGAGATCGATCCCGGTATGGTCAATGAAGTTGAGCCCTTCAGCTACACTGTTGAGACCACCGAGGACCACCTCCTTTCTGTTGCAGGCAAGCCCATGAACTTCAAACTGACTCCTGTCAATGCTGTTATGGCAATGCAGACCGTCGTTAAGTTTGATAACCTTGATGTGCTTAAGGATGCAGTTGTTGAATTCGATTCCGATACTGTCAAGGACGATGTGTTCGTTACTGCCTTTGTTAACAAGAATACCGGCGAAGTTCGCCTGTACGTGATCTCCAAGTCAGGTCTGCTGGATAGTTCCGATGTTGTTTGCGGTACCATCAGCCTGGCTGAGGTAAATGGTCTTGATAGAGTAAACATTTCTGCTAAGATCAATGAGGTCGACTCTGACGGTAACCTTGTCGCAAATGTTGTAGGTAACAACCGTGTTCTTGTCAACACCTACGAGTCTGAGGACTTCGTTGCATACGTGCACAATTGGGTAGTGACTGATATCAAGTATGCAACCTGCAGAGAAGAGGGCAAGATCACATATAAGTGCGCACACTTCGATGAGGAAAAGCATAATGCTGTCTGGACAGAAACTGTTCCTAAGACTGAACACGTCTTTGACCGTATTAACGGTGTTATTAAGTGCGTGGTCTGCAATGACAGTGGTGAGGATGTACGCTTCGCTCCGACTGAACCCGGTCTTTGGGCAGGTGAGTGGTATCTGAAGGGCGAGAAGCTCAACCACGGTGTTGTCCCAGAAAAAGCCGAAAATGGTGCCGATGTTTACCGTCTGTATGATAAGGGTGCTCAGATAACGACTCCCGGTCTCCATGCAGTTAAATACGGTACTGTTGACGGTGTGGAATACTTCTACCCGGTATACGTTATGAATAACGGCAATCTGGCTGTCGGCAATGTGGCAGCTGAGGCTTCATACGAGCTTACCTATGCGAAGTACGATGGTACAACCGTAAAGGATGTCACCATAACTCTGGAAGCAAGCAAATTCTATGTATTCAGTGATTCCGGAATGTACGAGGGTGTTGGTGAGTCTCCTAAAAAAGAAGTTGCAGCCAGGGAGAAATACGAGGAGGCTCTTAAGAACCTTACCACTGGCGAAAATGTGACTGAGCGTATCAGCACTTCTACTGCCAAGTCTCTTGCAGAGTTCAAGCCCGAGACAAAGGGAACTCTCCCCTCCGGCGTTACCTTCTACGGCACAACGGTCACCATTAATGCTGATGCTAAGACTGTGACCGTTAAGCACAAATTCAAAGCTTCTACTACTGCTATCGCAAAGAAGTACGGTTTGTCAGATTTCACAAAGAGCGGCAGTTACTACTATGCCGAGAAGACGTTCTCGTTTGCTACACTTGCGAATCTTGATGCAGACTACACAGTTAAGATCAACGGTGAAAAGTGGTCGATCACCTACCACGGCCTGTTGAGCTGCGCTTATGATGTGCTGAATGACAAGAACAGAAGTGTTAATGAGACCAACCTGATGGCGACCATCTACGATTATTACGTAGCGACTACGACGACTACGAAATAATGGTTGTCACTGCGCCGGCTTATCTCCGTACAGAGTAGTGTATACGATGCGGAGGCGAGTATGGGATGCACTGGATGTATAAAAAACTTTCTGAACATCCGCTAACTCAATATTCACATAGGCGCAGAGGCCGGGCTCTCGTAAGAGAGCCCGGCCTCAAACTTTTGAAACAGGGAACGCAAAAGCAGAATGAACGGAGTCCCGCAGTTGCGTTTTGCAAGGTTTTAAGGAATGATGTCATCTGTGCAGCACGGTGCAGCACGGTCATGTCTTTCAGTTTATCAGCTGTCTGAAATGCCTGCGTCCTTCTGAATCGCCCATACTTACAGCCGCTTTTTGTTCATGAGCGGAATACTCACAGCAACGCATACGACACACAAAGCGGCAGTAATAACGATGCCTTTTATATATGCGTCTGTTCCCTCAGCGCCGGTCAGAAGCGAATTTGCGTCCATCAACATTGTAGGTGAGTATGCTTTTACTTTCGGTATGACGCCGAGTAAATACGCAAGCAGCACCGTGCCGCCGGTGCACAGGGTAACACCTGTGCTGTTCAAAAGCAGCGTTGAGAACAGGACAAGCAGGCAGATCACCCATATCCCGAACAACCACCATAAAGCCGCCGAAGGGAACAGGTTATTGGCAATACCGTTATCCCAGAAATAAGCATTGTAGCCATAGGTGATTGCAAAGCAAAGCCCGTAGCCAAGTGTCCAAAGCGACAGAAGCAGCGCCGTTTTTGCGAGCACGATCATGTATCTTGACAACCCCTTTGTCAGTACAAGAAGCAGTGTCCCGGATTTGTATTCTTTGGTAAATATATCGCCAAGGAACAGCACAAAGGCGATAAGCGCCATAGGAATGTTCTTGAAAAACTGCGTCCATGAGGTCATTGCGTCCACCCTGACATCGGTAACGATCAACCCGCTTTCCGCCATGGTATCGGACATCATTTCCATCATCCACGGCGTCAGCTTTGCGATTGCAGGATTCATAATGCCAAACAGCACAAACAGAAGTATGAGGATGATGAGCTTACCTGTCCGGGCAGCTTCCAGAAATTCTTTTCTCATAAAGCTGAGTAACGGCCTCATTTTGTTACCTCCAAAAACAGCGATTCAAGTGTCGGCTCTATCCGCTCAATTCGCTGTACAGGTATTTGCTTTTCAGCCACATATTGCATAGCGGCGAAGAACCGATCCTCGCCGCCGTGAAAAACAAGCATATTTTGCTCTGTGCGCTCGAGATCACCAAATGCTTTTATCAGCGTTTCAGCGTTCTCTTTTTGTGATGTTTCGATGATAAATCCGTCAGACGACCGCTTGCTTCGCAGCTCGGCAATGGTTCCCTGCATGGCGATTCTTCCGTCATTCAAAAAGGCGGCTTCGGTGCAGATGCGCTCCACGTCCGACAGAATGTGCGTGGAAAAAAGCACCGTGGTCGCCTCCTTTACCGCAAGAAGGATATCTAAAATCTCCTTGCGTCCTGCGGGATCAAGCGCCGACGTCGGCTCGTCGCAGATCAGAAGCTTCGGACGGTTCAGAAGCGCCTGCGCGATCTCCAGGCGTTGCTTCATGCCTCTTGAGAAGCCTTTGATTCTGCGGCGCTCTTTGCCCAGTCCCACCAGATCCAACAGTTCTTTGCTTCTTGACACCGTATCGGGTCTGTTCATCCCGCTTACAGCGCCGCAGAAATTCAGATATTCAAGCGGCGTCATATAGGAATAAAATTCCGGCACATCGGGCAGATAGCCGATGTAACGATTGGTACCGGTCTGACCGAAACGCACCTTTTCCCCCATGACGCGTATCTCGCCGCCGTCCGGTTTCAGAAGTCCGAGGATCGCCTTCATCGTCGTTGTTTTTCCTGCGCCGTTTTTTCCGATAAACCCGAAAATGCTGTGTTCGGGTACAGACAGATCAAGCCCGCAGAGCACCTCTTTACTGCCGAAATTCTTTTTCAGGTTCTGTATTGACAGCATATCCATGTCAGGTCTCCTCCTTGCCGAGCAGGAAATACAAAACCGGGCCGATAAACTCCATGCCGATGATCGTAACAACGATCCACAGGGTGCGAGTGCCTCTTTTATAATTCTTGTGGGTCAGAATGTGATGGAGCGTATAACCAAGCAGCGCAAACTCCGCGATCAAAAGCGGTATCAGAAACGGGAGGAAATCCATGATCTTATCCATTCTTTTTTTCTTCCTTCCCGTAAGTTTCCACGCAGAAGCCCTTGTGCTTGCACTTGGGACATGTCAATCGGCGCAGCGTCGGGGTATGCCTTGCCCAGAGGGCCTCTTTGAAATTAGGCTTAAATATCTCATGGCACTGCGGACAGATATACGCGACTCTTTTGAAATAAAAGGTCGATACACAGAGCGTATACGGAATGATTATAATAGCCCAGAGGGCAAAAAGCCACCATATTCCTGCGGCGATCCACAGAATTATGGATACCCACTGAATGATGCCAATAGGAATCCCTGTGATCAGCAAAATCGCGTGCAGCTGTCTCATTTTCTTCTTGTTTTCCATTACGTAAGCTATATCACCGATAGATTCAACGGAGAAATTTTCAACGCTTTTGAGCTCCCGCTTGATCCCGCTGAGCATGTCCAGTTTTGCCTGTCTTTCACTTACTTCCTCACGAAGAAGCTGCTCATGCTGTTCAAGCAAAACGGAGATGACACTGCTGGGGTCCTCTTCCGACAGCAATTCTCCTATGCTGCCGAGCGAGATACCGGCGTCACGAAGAAAGCAGATGATCTTCATCCGTTTGAGGTCATCCTCTGAA
>CAYVUJ010000014.1:0-11685 GCA_964454825.1 uncultured Lachnospiraceae bacterium
GCCGGACATAAGAACTCCACCGTGGAGGCATACGGCGCCACACTGATGGTGGACGGCTTCATGGAGGATATCTCCATTCGTGATTGCTCCGGTGTAACCGTCCGCGGCTTCACGATAGACGTAAAGCGTAAGCCGTACTCGAAGGGGATCGTCACCGCTGTCGAGACCTTGCCGGACGGCAAGATCGTGGCGCGGCTCGAATTCGAGTGTGAGATCACCGAAAATATGCCCTGCAAAATGCGCGATGTCGTGTATTCGCCGGACCTTGGGCGATTTGTGCCGGATATGTGTGCGATATCGGACTTCCGGTACGTCGACGCACATCACGGCGTCGGTACGGTCGTCAGAGGGGCCGAGAACCTCAAAATCGGCGATGAGTATTACATCTGGCATACATTCCACTCGCGCCCGGCGATCCTCGTCGAGGAGGCGCTCAATACCCTCATCGAGGATGTCACGATCCACGCGCATCCCGGCATGGGTATCACCGCACAGCATGCGACGAATATCACCGTCAACCGCCTACGCGTTGTCCCGAGCGTAGGCGAGCATATGTCCACAAACACGGATGCCACCCACTTTGCGTCGTGCCGCGGATTGCTGCGCTTCGACGGATGTTTCTTCGAGGGGCAGGGCGATGACTCGATCAATGTGCATACATACTACTATTCGGTGAAGGAATACACAGGTCGCGAGGCGATCCTCGAGGTGCGTGCACCGACCGGGACCCACGCGCAGTCGCTCGACTACCCGGCGATCGGCGACCGCATGGAGCTGACGGAGTTTTCCTCCTGCGATCCTGTCGATGTATACCGTGTTGTCGGGGTGGTTCCGGGGAAGAACGATTGCCGTGTCATCTTTGACCGCGATCTTCCCGCAAGCATGGATGGGTTGTTCTTTGCCGATCCCGATGAGCTTCCGCATGTTGAGTTTGTCAACTGCACGGCGCGCAACCACTTCGCGCGCTCGATCCTTATAAAATCCCGCACCTGCCTCATCGAGAACTGCACCGTGTCCGATGTGTTCGAGCTCGGTGTCAAGGTCGCCGCCGAAGCGTGGTGGCATGAGGGAATAAATTCCGAGAGTGTGACAGTGCGCCGATGCCGCTTTTTGAATAACGGCAGGGCGTCAGGTGTGTGCGGCGGCATCGGGATATATATGGATACCGATTCGAAAAAGGCGTCCCACGGTACGGTCGTGATCGAAGACAACATCATAGAATGTCCGAAATGTACCTACGGAATTGTCGTCGATAATGTGAAAAAGGCTGTCATCCGCCGCAACCTCGTCGTGTGCAAGGGTGAGGCGGTTTCGGTCGGCGAAAATGTAGAGCTCGTTTGTGACTGAGCATCAAAAAGCGTGAAAGGAAAACTGCTACAATGAAAAACAGATTGCTTGCGGCACTGATGTGTGCGTTTATTGCTTTGTGTTCCGTTGCGGTGTTTGCCGATACGGATGATGATCTGAGCGGAGCTATCGGTATTATCATCGGCGATCAGACGGGTGACGTCAGCGATAAACCGGACGATCCTCCGTCACGTGATACGGATGATACAACGATCAATCCCCCGGAGACTGCGAAGCCCCCGGAGACCGCCAAGCCTCCGGAGACCGCGAAGCCCCCGGAGACCGCCAAGCCTCCGGAGACTGCCAAGCCCCCGGAGACTGCCAAGCCTCCGGAGACCAAGCCGGAGCCGGAAACGACCGTTGAAGTCGAAACGCCAGAGCCCGAGACGACTGGAACTGAGCCTCAGACGGAAGGGACCGCGAAAGTGACCGATCCGGTCACGACAGATAGAAGGACAGACACCGACGAAACGACCGGCAGACGTCCCAATACATCGCAGGATGACAGTACCGAGACAGATAAGCCCGGTACTGAGAGTAAAAATGAAAGCACATCGGCGGACAGCGGTAAAAACGATGAGCCAAAGTCCGCGCGCTTTGCCTCGCCGGTGCATGTGATCGCGTTTGTTCTCGGTATCCCGACGATCATCTCGTTCTATGCGCTCGCCGCGGTAGTTGCCAGACGCATAGTCTACGGCAAAGCCGATAAAGTCGGCAGCGCCGATAAGGACGGCAGTGACGGTAACGACGGCGAAGCCGATAAGGACGGAAGCGCCGTTAACGACGGTCAAGCCGACTGAAAGTGAGGAGAATTATGGACGAAAATAAAAATAAGATTAACTCCGGACTTTCGGGGACTGACGCCGACTCCGACGCGGATAAGCGTTTTGACATTCTTGATCAGATAGATCTGGATGATCTGCGAAGAAACAGCGCGGATGATTTTCTTGAGGATATTTTTAACACAGGCGTGCCTAAAAGAAGCAATGCGGACAGCACGTCGAAAATAACAGACAACGCCGTGATAAATGAGAAATCGGCGGCACAGAATGGCGAGTCCTCCGACGCACGCCTTGATTCCGGCGCAGTGGAGGCAAGCCTGTCCGAGACCGGGACCTTTGAGATCGCAAAGAAGGTTTCCCCGAAGCAGGTCCATGCCGCCAAGCCCAAAGCCGGCGCGAAACACGTAAGTCCTGCTAAGCCCGGTAAGGCAGCCAAGGCGGCTGCGCCGGACGCCGCGCAGGTGCAGAAAATATCACGTACGATCACCGCACTTCTTGAGACGGGCAAGCTCTCAGGAGCGATCGACATCGTCCTGTCTCTCCGCGGGGCAACTCGTGCCGCGGTCAAGGATAATGTCTCCGTTACGATCCCGCTTGGCAGCCGCGACTGTGATCTTCGCCGTATTTCGGCCGGCGCGCTGATACAGTCGTATCTTGATAACGGAAAGATTATCCGGCGCGATATAGAGGATAAGCTGTACGCGATCATCGAGTCAAGCGAGCCGGAATACGACGACGACGACGAGATCATCGAGCAGACCCCGGAGGATATACTGTACAAGGTGACGGCGTGCATGGCTTTTGTGGCTGAGCTTACAGAGCGAAGCGGTAATCATCCTGACGAAAAGAACGTCATGTATGCCGCCGGCGACAGTGTGTTCGATCTGTTTATGGCGGATAACATGGCCGAAGTCCAGAAGAAGAGCAAAAAGCGGCTGGCGGTCCTCTCGGAGGCGATAAAAGCCTCCGGCGGGCAGGTGGCAAAGAAGTTTGAGCACTACTATGAGGCCTCGAAGAAGAGCGCCCAGTCTCCCGTTATGCGTTTTCTCGGGGATGCACTCGCCTTTCGCGTGACGATGGCTGTGATTTGCGTGCTCTGCCTCCTTACGCTCGGATTCTATCTTTTCACGAGCTCTCCGCTTCTGACATTCGTTGCAAAGGACAGCGCTGTCATGGCCTTTGTGATCATGGCGGAGGTGTTCTTCATGATCGGAATGGTACTGCTTTGCGTCATCATCGGCTTCGGCGGCAGGATGCGCGCTCTGAACAAAACGAAAAAACAATCGAAATAAGACAAAAGAGCGCCCCGCATCTTCATTTGATGCGGGGCAGCTGTTAGTGCGAGGATTCGGGAGATGTGAGTAATTACGGGCTCGTAAATCGGCGCTCACGTGAGCGAATCGGTGGGCTTTTTGCCCTCTGGCGGCTGGTGGATCTGGGACGAAAGAAATGCGATCGCCTTCTCGGGAGCGTTTCGTTGGTCCCCCCACGGCTCATCGGCGTAGCGGTAGTCGAACTTCTTAACGAAAAAGCTCACATCGTCGCAGAGTTTGTCGAAATACTCAGACTCGATCCTTGAAACATCGTTGAAAAATGACGTGAACTGCTTCTTCGATAGGTGCTCCCTCGCAAGCTCGGTGAACTTCGCGTAGTGTGGCAGACAGAAGCATTTCTGCCGCGCGCACTTTTGACGAAACGCCTCGTCGCTTTCCCAAAGGAGGACGGCTGTCTCCGACGCGCGATCGAAATTGTAGTCGAGGCGCTTGCACACATAGCAGGAGCAGTCAAGCTTGCCGAGACGGCGTTCACCTGATTTCGAGCGTGATGCAGCAAGGAATGATCCCGAACGGATACTCCCTCTGATCTCCTTGAGATGAGACTCGAGGATCAGCGCGAGCGGAAGGCGCTTCGAATACGCGAGCATCATGTCGAAATGCGGTCGGCAAAAGCCCTGCTCGTTCGTCTTTTTGCGTATGTCCGGCTCCATCATGGACGCTCCGAGGATCAGATCGATCTCATCGTTCTCAAATCTGTTGTAGAGTGTGCAGAACGGGCATTTCGCTTCCTCGGAGTCAGCGCATGCCTCAAAGGTCTCGTTGACCGGGATCGTGTATATTTGTTCCATTATAATCTCCATCGGCTTTTTGTATCGTCTGCCGGAAAATCTGACGGCGCGGTTGTGCTATCAGATTTTTGCGGTACTACCTATATTTTATCATGTGGAAGGAAATTTTTCAAGGGGGATACTATGATCATTGAAAATACCGGTAATTTTTCGGTCGAAAAGACCTTCGACTGCGGACAGTGCTTCCGCTTTGACCCTGTCGGTGACGGCGCGGTGCGCGGGATCGTCGGAAAAAGCGCCGTGACTGTGCGTCAGCTCGACGGCGCGGTCGAGATCGAGGGCTCGGAGGACGAGGCGTTCTGGCGGCATTATCTTGCACTCGACCTAGATTATGCGGCGATCGAGCGCGCGATCTGTGATGCGCCGGATAACGAGCGTGACCGCGAGACAGTGCGCCGTGCGGTCGAGTTCGGCTCCGGTATCAGAATACTGCGTCAGGAGGCGTGGGAGACGACGGTTTCCTTCATCATCTCGCAGAATAATAATATCCCGCGCATAAAAAAGATCATCGCCGCGCTCTGTGAGCTTGGGGGAGAACGTATTTCGGACGGCGAATACGCCTTCCCGACTCCCGAAGCGCTCGTCTCTCTCGGGGAGCAGGGCATCGCCTCGACGCGATGCGGATTCCGGGCGCGATACATATACGATGCCGCCTGCCGCGCTGTTTCAGGGGAGTTCGACCCATGTGCGGTGGCCGCCTTCGAGGATTACGATGCGGCGGACGCATATATGCGGCAGATAAGCGGCGTGGGGCCGAAGGTCAGTGCATGCGCGCTTCTGTTCGGCTTTGGGCGGCTTGACGCCTTTCCGATAGATGTGTGGATGAAGCGCCTCATCGCAAACCGCTTTCCGGACGGACTTGATCACCGCAGGTTCGGCAAATACGCGGGTATTGCTCAGCAGTTCCTTTTTTACTACGAGCGCTGGCATGGGGACGAATAAGGAAAAAACTGTATAAACGCCTGCCGATTGGGTGATAATTTATTATCATTTTACGGGAGGCGCTTTATGATTCGCGAGATCAAAGGAAATGAAATGAGGATGATACACGTCCACAGTCCGGGCAGTGCAATGTTCAGCGAGGCATATTTTGTCCTGCGCCGCGAGAGCGCGCCGATGACCGACATGGTGGAGGAGGCGCGGCGCATAATTCGCCGCTACTCAGAGGAGGGGGACGAATTTCGCCTCCTGCGTTCCGAAAGGAAGGAGCGTCTGCGCTTCTGGGGCGGGCTTCTGACGGGTATCGGCTTCTCCGCCGTTGTGGGTGTCTTTCTTGCGCTATTAATGCGATGACCGTTGCCGCGCGGGTTATTGCTTGCGCTGATCGCACGGAACAGCAGCCGCGCGGGGATATCCGTGCCGTGCCTTGTGCCATGCCACTCACGTGACGCAGTGTTTACATCAGATTCACACGAGGCACATATTAAAGCCATGTTTTCGGTGTATAATTACTTAGCTTAGAAAGTGCGTTTTTTTCGGTGACGGGGCACGCCATAGCCCTGCCGCCCTAACAAACAACCGAAAAGAGAATTGCCGCGCGTATATCCGCCGCCCTCGGATACGCGCAACGATGCCCTGAGCTGATGCTGAAAGCTCAGGGCAAACGGCGTTTTCTTTCGGTCAACATAGCAAGAGATATGACACGTAAACTGAAAGGAGACAAAATGTCAAAAAAGAAGAAAAAGAATACGCCAAGCTCCAAGCTGAAGGTTTTTTCTCTCGGCGGACTCAATGAGATCGGCAAGAATTTATATGTCCTCGAGTACGAAAACGATATCATACTGATCGACTGCGGCATCGCCTTTCCGGACGACGATATGCTCGGAATAGACCTGGTGATCCCGGATATCACATATCTGGAAAAAAACATCGACAGGGTCCGGGGAATACTTATCACCCACGGCCATGAGGATCATATCGGAGCGATCCCGTACGTACTTCGCACGGTGAACGTTCCCATATACGCGACGAAGCTGACCCTCGGGATACTCGAGAACAAGCTGAACGAGCACCGTCTGATGAGATCCGCCAAGCTGCACACGGTAGAGGCGGGGGACAAGGTGAAGCTCGGCTGTTTTGAGGCGGAGTTCATACATGTGAATCACTCAATTGCCGACGCGTGCGCCATTGCGGTGCGTACTCCTGTCGGAGTCGTGATCCATACCGGAGATTTCAAGCTCGACGTATCCCCCATCGACGGGGAGATGATGGATCTGACCCGCCTCGGTGAGTACGGCAGGGAAGGGGTCGAGCTTCTCATGTGCGAGTCGACCAATGTGGAGCGCCCGGGGTACACGCCGTCGGAGCGCAAGGTCGGCGGACAGCTTGATTCCATATTCCTGTCGAATAAGGACAAGCGAATTATCATCGCTACATTCTCGTCGAATATCCACCGCGTTCAGCAGATCATCGACACCGCCGCAAAGTACGGGCGTAAGGTCGCCGTCACGGGACGCAGTATGATAAACGTAGTGGGCGCCGCCGTCCGTCTCGGATACATGGACGTCCCGGATAAGACGCTGATCGAGCTGAACGACATCGGCCGCTATAAGCCCGAACAGATTACGATAATAACGACCGGATCGCAGGGAGAGCCGATGTCCGCGCTTTACCGCATGGCCTTTTCCGATCATAACCAGGTCGAGCTTACCCCCGGCGACCTCGTGGTGCTTTCGTCCCACGCTATTCCCGGAAATGAGCTTCTCATCGGGAAGATCATAAACGAAATGTACCGCCGCGGGGTCAACGTGTATCATGAGGACGAGGAGGTCCACGTCTCCGGCCACGCCTGCCGTGAGG
The DNA here is from genome assembly GCA_964454825.1 of uncultured Lachnospiraceae bacterium. Taxonomy (GTDB): domain Bacteria; phylum Bacillota; class Clostridia; order Oscillospirales; family CAG-272; genus UMGS1312. Next base: position 7,054 of record CAYVUJ010000014.1, read on the forward strand.
AGATCAAGCTCATGCACGCGTTGACCAAGCCGAAATTCCTGATGCCTATCCACGGAGAGTACCGCCATCTGATGCAGCATAAGGAGCTCGCCCAGTTCATGGGAATGAGCCCCGACCGCATTTTTGTAACCGAGATCGGTCAGGTGCTCGAGCTTGACGGTGAGACCTGCAAGCGCGGCGGAAGCGTCACCTCGGGCAGAGTGCTGATCGACGGCTACGGCGTGGGCGATGTCGGCAATATCGTCCTTCGCGACCGCCGTCATCTCGGACAGGACGGCCTGATCGTCGTGGTCGCCACCGTCAATGTGGACGAGTGCAGGATGGTCTCCGGCCCGGATATTATCTCCCGTGGTTTTGTATATGTGCGCGAGTCTGAGGAGCTCATGGATGAGGTCCGCCAGATCGCAAACGACGTTCTCGTAAGGACCCTGGACGGCAAAATCACCGAATGGAATCAGATCAAATCAAATGTCAAGGACGCACTTTCGAAGTATCTGTATTCCAAGACCAAGCGCAAGCCTGTGATCCTGCCGGTAATTATGAATGTCTGAGCGCAAAACGCGCCTCGGGTGACATAAAAGTACGCTCCCCCTCGTATACTTTGGTGTACAAGGGGGATTTTTCTATGCGTTTTATAAAGCTGATCTCGGCATTGTTCCTTGCTGTTGCGCTCACGGCATGTCAGGGCGGGGGACGAAGTCCGGGTGGGACCGAAGGCGCGGGAAGCGGTGGCGACGATCGCGCCGCGTCGTGTATTCTTGAGACCGAGGACTATACGCTTCGCGTCGTGCGCGGCGAAAAGCGGCTTGAATTTACCTCGCCACAGGAGCTGTGCGGCATCGCCGTCATCTTTGACGGTGAAGGGAAGTGCACACTGTGCTCCGGCGCGCAGGCGGACACAAACGGCGAAAATGCCGGCGACGTGCCTGGGGTGAGCATCCCTCTCGAGGATGGACGTCCGTGGCTCGACTGGCTTGTCGCCGCGTATCCCGAGGACCATCTTTCTGAGGACGAGCGCTCCGGAGGCGTGCCGGAGACATTCTCCCTGAACGGGGCGGATTTCTCGATCGTCGACGGTTCCAAATGTACGATCACGCGCGACGGACTGGCGCGCAGTGCGGTCCGCGCGGACGAATAAAAATGCCGTACCCTACAGGGTACGGCATTTTCAGAATTTTCAGAGCTTCGGTTATCTCGACAGCTTGACTGCCTCGGTGACGTCCTTTGCATAATGCACGAACGAATCGACGATCTTGTTGACCGCCTCAACGATGATCACGGTCTTTGAGCCGTCAGTCTCCTTGAAGCGCAGGAAATAGACATCATTTGTGACAGAGGGCGCACTGCGGAAATCGATCGTCCTTTTGACATCTGCCGCGGCGTACTCCGCCTTCTTTTCCGGAACGTAGGGCGCGATCAGGTCGGCATTGCGCATTTCGTTTTTGTATACGAGATGCGGAACGGTCTCCTTCTTGTTGTTGTTCATCAGCTTGTCGAGCTGGAATACGGTGTGAGGCACATCGTTCATTCCGGCGGAGGGGACATAGATCTGATAACGGAACTCGTAGTTGACAAGTCTCCATGTCAGCGAGAAAATTATGTACGTCACAACGCCGAGGATACCGCCGACTGCTACCGTTATGATGATAGGCAGTTTAAGGAAGCAGAAGCCGATGGTGCCGACAAAGAACACAACATAAAAGATCACGAGCAGAATCTTTGCAATCAGATTCATGCCGGTGGCTTTTCTTTTGACAAGATAGTCGATCGAGTTACGGGAATTGTTCATGGACTTACTCGCGGCGTACGCCGCCTCTCCTACATTATTTGTGATAAACAGTATATCACATGCGAGTGTGGATTTCAAGAAGAACATTGTAACAATTTCGTATTTTGTGTTAAAAAATACACTTCCCTTGTCCGCAAAAGTCAAATCAATTGCCTCGAGACACAAAATGAACACGCATGCGGCGCTTATTTGTAAAGAATTTTGTCTCCCACTTGAAAGAAAGCACGGTATATGGTATCATTTAGGGAAAGCTTAAAACAGGACGGAAGAACGTCCGAAAAACGAAATGAGGAAAGTAACATGCCTATTTCTTATAATGAAGAAAAACGTATATTCAAGCTTGACTCCAAAACGTCCAGCTATATTTTCTATGTGTTCCGCGACGAGCACCTTGTGCATCTTTACTACGGAGCGAAGATTCCGGACGATAACGTCGTCGACCTGCGTCTGCGTCAGAACGGGTGTGCGTCCTTCTCTCCTATGGTCAGGGACATCTGGGATGGCTGTCACTCCCCCGATATGACGCCGTTTGAATACCCGACGACGGGCGTCGGCGACTACCGCCTCACCGCATACTGCACAAAGAGCGCCGAGGGCAACACCGTCTGCGATCTCTTTTATAAGGATCACCGCATATATGCCGGGAAGCCGAAGCTCGAGGGGCTCCCCGCGACATACGCGAATGACCTTAGCGAGGCTACGACGCTCGAGGTCGATCTCGCCGATCCGGTCACCGGTGCGCTTGTCACGCTTGTGTATACAGTGTTTGAGAATAACGGCGCGATCACACGCTCCGTACGTGTGACGAACACGTCTGACAAGGAATTTCTCATCGAGAACGCCGCGTCCGCGTGCGTCAATCTCCAGCTCGGCGATTACGATATCATCAACACCTACGGACAGCACGCGCGAGAGACGAACCTCTGCCGCACGCCGCTCGGTCATATGACCCAGTCGATCAAATCCAGTCGCGGCTCGTCCGGGCACAGCCATAACCCCTTTGTTATGGTTCCGCGCCGTACCACCACCGAGGACATGGGCGACTGCTACGGCTTTGCCTTTGTATACAGCGGCAACTTTGATATAAGCTGTGACGCGGACTTTTTCAATTCGGCGCGCGTCACCGTGGGGATCAATCCGGACGGCTTCGAGTGGCATCTCGGCCCCGGAGAGACATTTACAGTCCCGGAGACGATCATGGTCTTTTCCGAGGACGGTATCGGCGGAGTCAGCCGCGAGATGCACAGCCTCATGTCGCACAACCTCATCCGCGGGAAGTGGCGTGATGTGCGCCGTCCGATTCTCATTAACTCCTGGGAGGCGGCATACTTCAACTTTGACGACGAGAAGCTTGTTGCATTCGCAAAGCAGGCGGCGGACCTCGGTATCGAGATGCTCGTCATGGACGACGGTTGGTTCGGCAAGAGAAACGATTCCTCCTCATCTCGGGGCGACTGGTACGTCAACGAGGACGAGCTCAGGGGCGGTCTTGCGCACCTCATCGAGCGCGTCAACGAGGCGGGACTGAAGTTCGGCATATGGTTTGAGCCGGAGATGATCTCTCCGGACAGCGATATGTACCGCGCTCATCCGGATTGGGCGCTTCAGACGAAGGGGCGTCCGCAGAGTATGGCGCGCAGTCAGTATCAGCTCGATATGTCCCGCCCGGATGTGCGCGAAAATGTCTGGAAACAGATGTACGACGTGATCTCGACGAACAAGATCGATTACATCAAGTGGGATGCAAACCGCAACTTCTCCGAGGCGTCATCCACATATCTTGACGCGGACCATCAGGGCGAGCTTGCGCACAGATACATGCTCGGTACGTATGAGCTTATGGAGAAGCTCGTCACCACCTTCCCGGATATCTTGCTTGAGAACTGTTCCGGCGGCGGCGGACGCTTCGACGCGGGCATGCTCTATTATTCACCGCAGATTTGGGCGTCTGACTGCACATGCCCGCTTGCGCGTCTCACGATACAGTTCGGTACATCCATGGTGTATCCCGCGTCCTCGATCGGCGCTCACGTTTCCTTCGCGCACCGCGCACCGTTTGCGACCCGCGCGGCCATCGCGATGTGGGGCACCTTCGGCTACGAGCTTGATCCGCTCAAGCTGACCGAGGAGGATAAGGACGAGATCCGCCGCGAGGTCGAAGAATATAAGGAGTATTGGGAGACCATCCACAAGGGTGAGCTGTACCGCCACATCTATCCGCAGGAGGACAGGGAGAAAGCGGTCTGGTCGTTTGTGTCCGAGGACAAGAGCGATGTGCTTCTCTACATGGTGACGATCACCAACCCGATCGAGACAGTGTTCACAGTGCGTCTGCGCGGACTTGATCCGAACAAAATGTACCGTGAGGAGGAGTCCGGCATGGTGTTCTCAGGCGCTCTGCTTATGAAGGCGGGGTATAATATGTCGTTCCGCCGTCAGTATACCGGTGATCTTTCGGTGATCCGTTTCAGAGAGGTCGAGGCGTAAGGCGATGCGCTGCGACCTTGTGGTCTGGGATTTCAACGGCACGATAATCGACGACGTTGAGATCGGCATAAGAAGTGTCAACACAATGCTCGCGAAGCGCTCGCTCCCGACTGTGTCCGGGGTTGAGGAATACCGTCGGCGTGTGCGTTTTCCGATCATAGAATATTATAAGGACCTCGGTTTCGATTTTGACGCCGAGCCCTACGATCAGCTCGCTCACGAGTGGGTCGCGCTCTATAATGAGGGCGCGGCTTCGCTCGAACCGACACGCGGTGCGGTTGAGGCGATAAGGCTAATCCACGAAGCGGGGATCAGCCAGGTGATAATCTCCGCCTCTGAGCAGCGGATGATGACCG
>CAYVUJ010000015.1:0-11573 GCA_964454825.1 uncultured Lachnospiraceae bacterium
GCCGCCGGTCGTGTTGACAAAACCGTGGAGAACCATTCCAATGAACGGAACGGACTCGCTGGAGCGGACATACTTGGAGCTTTCCATGGACATACCGAGGATCACGTCAGCATAGGGGAAGGTGTACGCGTTGCCGCCGTCGACCATCACATTATACTTTTCGCTGATCTTAGCAAGGAGCTCCTTGGTAAGGCGCTTGGAATCCTCGCGGTTGTACGGATCGTCCTCGTCAAAGTCAGAGTTCAGGTCCGTTCCGAGGGTACCGACGGAAAGTCCGGTGAGGTCATACTTGTCGAGTCTCTCGGAAAGTCCGCTGTAGAGGTAATCGTAAGATGCCGGGGAGATAGCGATCGCGAAATCGTTCTGCCACTCCTGGGTCGCCGCGTCGTAGTAACGCTTCGAGGTGTAACGGCCGTCGATGGTCTTGATCGCATGCTTCTTGAGCGAGAAGCCGTCGAAGCTGGTGTCCTTGGTCGCATAGGTGAAGTCGAAGTTCGGGTAAAGTCCGAAGTTCTTCTCCTTCGAGTAATCGAGAAGATCCTGGAAACCGGAATCGCCGCCGAGGACACGTCCCCAGCTGAGCTTGTAGGGCACGGTAGCCTCAAGTCCGCCGTTTGCAAAGCCGGTGAGGCGGAAGTTGACATTCTTCAGATCCGCGGATGCGAGATCATCGTACATCGACTTCACGTCGTCGAAGGTAGTGAGCGCGGTATCGACCTTGATCGGCACGGAGAGGAAGCGGTCGTCCGTCTGCATGGAGCCGAAGGACTCGATGTACAGCGGGAGATCCTTAGAAGTATTGTCCTTTGTAAGTGCGGTCAGCTGGCCGGAGTTTACAAGGTAATCCTGATAAGCGTGTGCCATTCCGACATAGCTGGGCTCATAGGACTTTTCAAGTCCCGAGCCAAGGGCGCGCGCCGGATCGGTAAGCATGATGTACTTGATACGGTAGCTTCCGGTGTAACGTCTCTTGGAGGTCACAGTCCAGGATGCACCGCCTTCGGCGGTACTGGCTCCGCTCAGGCTGTACGTATCATACGGACGCGGGTTGAAGGTGGCATACACGCTGTTCCAGTTATGCATGTTACCGCCGTGTGTGGAGAGCACGCGGGCCATGGAGTCACCCTCGGTGATCACAGCCACGAAGCCCTCGGGAATGTAATCCATGTTTGACACGACACCGTAGACCGGGTATCTCATGGTCTCGGCATGCTGTCCGACGATATCGTGGTACGAATAGTCGGCGCCGTACATATCTCCGGAGATGTTGTAGTTAGAGGTGATATCCTCAAAGCGGATCAACGCGCCGGAGCCGTCCGGAACGAAGGTATATCCCGGGGAGCGGCTGTGTCCCGCACCCATATAGGGGAGCACGGAAACGGAGGTGAGCTGATACACGGATTCATCGAAGCGGATACCGTTTGCCGGGAGACGGACATCGATGCCGTCATCGGTGACGATATACTCGAGCGCCATTTTGAAGTTCGGCGGAGCCTCGTCGTTTCCGGTATAACCGGTGAGCTCGTGATCGTACTCGAGGTCATCGTAGGAGTACTCGGGGCAGTAGGTCTTGATGTAGCTCTCAGCCCACTTGAGGTAACCGATCTTGGTCGACTCCGTCTCGTCGAAGATGTAAACTGCCATCTGATTGAGGATCGGCCACTGCTCGAGCAGATTACGGATCTTACCCTCGGAATACTCAGGGTTATTGATATCGTAGAGGACGTAGTAACCCTCGCCGGACATCTTCTTTGCGATCGTGGGGTTCGTGATCTTATCGTGGATAAGACTATCGAAACGCTCCTTTTTGATCATTCGCGGGACGAGGTACGTGGTCGCCTCGTCACCGATCGTGTACTCAACGCGGATACCGCCCTTGATCGGCTTAAGTCTGATCTGGCCCTTCGAGGCCGCATCATTAAAGCTGTTGAAGGTCTTGGTGGTACCGTTATCGAGGAAGGTCAGAGTGATCTGCGAAAGCAGCTCCTTTTTGACCTCGGGTGCGGCGGTACTGTCGATGGCGGAAACATCGAACGGGTTGGTAAAGAGGACCTGGCCGGTCTTGGTGTTCTTCACCGCGACCTCGCCGGTATAGTACTCATACCAAAGCTCGGTATTTCTCTCCTCATCTGTGTAAACCTTAACCATGGACGCAAGCTTTTCTTCCGCCATGTTAAAGGGCTCTGACAGATAGTTGAAAGCGGAGCCGTCCTTGTCTTTGTTGAGATAGCAGTCGTAGATCTCATCAAAGCTCATGTTGTAATAGTCGACCGTGTGCTGCTTTCCGGCAACTCTGATCGTCTGAGCCGTTTCACTCTGAACCTGCTCTTCGGACTCGTCTGCGAATACCACGCTCGGCATCGCACCAAGTGCCATGAGCACCGTGAGAAGAAGGGCTATTATTCTTTTAGACATTGTTCCTTACCCCCTTATACACGGTAGTTTATTTCTTGATAGATGCTGTAAACGAAGCTTACGATCTTTGTCATAAGACTTGAGAACAGTATCGCGATGAACATGATAAACGCCATTCCGACGATCGTTGCGAGGATCGTTACGATGTTCTTGACAAACGAATACCCGTGGGTAACCATGATGCCGAAGAACAGGAGAAGTCCGACCCACGCAAATGCGATGGTGTTGATCATCGTCATCAGAGCCGTCTCATTGATCGCAAGGAAGTTCGACAGGATCGTTGAGAGTATGATGAGGAACGGCATCGGCGCGATCGCATATCCAGAGGAGATGAACACGTCCTTGAACGTGCCTTCACCCTCGAGAAGCGTGGTGAGACACCAGTTTGCAACAACAAACAGGAAGAACGGCACCGTAACCGAAAGAATCGACTGGAAGATCGTGCTGTAGCTGTTGCCCTCAGCGTTGAAAATGTATCCGGTTCCGACGGACTTATAGAAGAATGCGACTATTGTGAGCACGAGGAACACGATCGCGGCGCGAACGCTTCCGCGGCGCTCATGCTTCAGATCCCAGAAGCCGTCAAACGGATGCAGCACCAGGTGCGATGCATACGACAGCTCCTCTCCGAACGTCTTGTGACCCAGCTTCAGCGTAGCGCGCTGGTTGACCCTGCCGGTGAAAGCGAGCGCCTGCCAGAGCACGATGGCCACGGCAACAATGATGAGCGGGATGGTCCAGAAATAGCTGTTAGACCAAATCTTACGCATCTCAACGTAGGTCTGGGAGTATCTCTCGACATCGTGGGCGTTCTTATAATACTGCCCTGCCTCCTCGTAATGGCCGTCGCGGTAGAGTGAAAGACCGATACCGATATACGCCATATCGAAGTTGTTGTTGCGCTTGAGGATATCCTCCCAGTCAGCCTTTGCCTGATCGTACTGACGGTTGTTCTGGTTGATAAGCGCCTGCATGAGGATGTCGCCGTACTCCGTACGACGGTAGACCGTGAAGTTGACATTACCCTTATCGAGCACGATCAGCTTGTCATCCTGATAAGCGATCGCCTCGGCGGAGTTGATGTTACCGGCCTGGGCTCCCTTATCACCGAAAGCAAAGAGCAGGTTTCCGTTCTTATCGTAGGTAAAGACCTTGGAGCGGTCCTCGTCGACGATGGACCAGGTCTCATGCGGTCCGATCGCGACGTCGATGATCTTCGAGGGATCACCTTCGCCGAGCTTGACCTCACCTGACGGTGGGTAGAAGCCGTTACGTCTCATGACGTCGTCGCCTGCGGCGTTGAACTTCTTGACCGGCGCGTAGTCGCCGGACTTGCTCTTGCCCTTGATCGCCTCCGCCTGTGCGGTCTTATCAATAGATGATATCGTCGCGTAAACGAAGTTTCTGTCGTCGATCGTGATGTTGTTATACTCGGTCGGGACGAACTGGATCATGCCCTCGGTATCCTTTTGGAAGAAGGTCCTCCAAAAATATTCGAGAGCGTCGTAGGAGACCTTCTGCGCGCCGATAAAGCCGTAGAAGGAACCGTCATCGTCCATGACGATGATACCCTGGTTCGTAGTGGAGGACACAACGAACATACGTCCGTAGGAGTCCGTCGCCACAGCGATAGGAGTGAACACATCGGCATCGTCGAAGAGGTCGGACTCAGGTGCAAGCACTGTCTTTACGTACTTGCCGCTCAGATCAAACATTACGATACGGCTGTTGTTGGAGTCGCAGACGTAGATGTAATCCTTGGAAATGAACACACCCTGCGGGCCGTTGAACTTATCCGGAATACCATTGTTGTTGATGAACTCGCTGATCTGGAAACGGTACTTATAATATCTGTCGAGAACAAGAACGCGGTTGGCGCCGGACTCAACGATGTAGACATTTCCGGCGTCGTCGACCTTGAGGTCACGAACCTCGCTCAGGGTATCGCCCTCCTCAAGGTCCATGTACGTAGAGTCAATGATCGAATCCGTGACATACGCGTCGGGGGAATCGAGCACCTCGCCGTTGATCGAGTAGGTGTAGGTCGCGTACGGGGTGATCGCGCTGACTGCGCACGGCAGAATCATAATAAGTGCGAAGGCAACGAGGGATATTCTTATCAGTTTTTTCATATGCCCTCCTTAGTCCTTCATACCGCTGGAGCCCATCGTTTCCACGATCTGGCTCTGCGAGAGTAGAAATGCAACGATCGGTACTATCATCATAATGAAGGTTGCGGCTGCCTGCGCACCTTGTCTGACCGCGCCGCCGATCAGAATCTGGTTGATAGCATAGTTGAGCGTTTTGAACTGCTCGGTGTAGATATACTGGCTCGCTCCCATCGACCAAAGGCTCTGGAACGAGAACACGATAAGGGTCAGCCATACGGGCTTGACCATCGGCATCGCAATCCTGAAGAAGGTCGCGACCTCCGACGAGCCGTCGAGGCGGGCACTTTCGAGAACCGCGTCTGGCACGTTTGAATCCATGAACTGCTTCATGAGGTACAGGTTGGTAGCGCTTGCCCATGACGGCACGATGACCGCGAGATAGGTATCGATCCAGCCGAGAAGCGACATGGAAATGTAGGTGATAACAGTGCCGGCAACGATGGAGAACATGAGCGACTTCTGGATCACCTGGAACACACCGTTGTGCCCCGGGAAGGGAATCTTCGCAATCGCGTATGCGGCGAGGGACGCAATTACGAGGTTACCCATAACACCTGCCGCCGTAATGAAGATGGTGTTGAACAGGTAACGCGAGAACGGAACCCACGATGTGTTCATGAGCTGGAACAGATAGGTAAAGTTCTCGGTGGTGAATTTTCTCGGAATGTAGTGCGGCGGGAAGTAGAAGAACTCTTCGAGAGGCTTGAACGCGTTCAAAACGGCGTACAGCGTCGGGAAGAACATTACCGCGCCGAGGAGTGCGAGCACGATGAAGATCGCGGTGTCGCCGCCGCGGGAGCGGTTAAGAACGACGCGGTGGCCTCTGACTCTGATTTTCTTTGCCATCGTCATTCACCTACCTTCTTGAGCAGCTTCTGTATCAGCATATTCGAACCGAACATGATAAGGAACATGATGAAGCCGATCGCGGCCGAGTAACCGACCTCCCAACGGACATTCGAATACTCGTCCAAGTGCATCTGCAGCGTGTACGCCACATAATCCGTAGTCGGGTTGCCTGCAAGAGCGTCCACCTTGAATCCGAAGGCACTGGTGATGGACATGACCGCCGCGAACATAAGCTGAGGCCTGATCTCCGGCAGGGTGATGTACCACAGCTCCTGCCAACGCGAACGGATTCCGTCAACGGCACCCGCCTCGTAGTAATCGTGGTTAACGCCCTGGAAACCTGCAATCAATGACAGGAAGGACATACCGAGCGAGCCCCACAGCGCAATGCCTATACACAGCGGCATGATATAGCTCGTATCCTTAAACCACAGAATCGGGTCATCGATGATGCCGAGCTTCATGAGCCAGCCGTTTGCGTAGCCGTATGCGTCGTCGGAGAAGATAAGTCCCCAAAGCATCGTGGCGCCGCCCGAGATCGAGGGCGCGTAGAAGACGAAGGTCACGACCGCGCGCACACGCGGAGAAAGCTCGTTAAGGAACCAGGCCGTGATCAGGGAGATGATATATCCGCCGGGGCCGACCGCAACTGCGAACACGAGGGTATTCTGCAATGCGGTGAGGAACAGATCGTCGTTCAGGAACAGATTTATGTAGTTCTGCATGAAGATGAACTTCGGCATCTGTATCATATTGTACGAGGTAAAGCTGAAGAGAAGAGACCCTGCGACCGGGACGATCGTAAAGATGAAGAACAGTATCATAAACGGAGCGATCATGAGATAGCCGATCTTGTACTGCTTCATCATCATCCATGTCCATGCCCAGCGCGACTTCTCTTCACGCGCTACCGCCTTTTTTTCAGACATAGTGTGATTTCCTCCTTGAGAAAGATGAAAAGATATTATTATATGTGTTTTTTTGCGTCCATGGACGCATCAAGGAGGATCACTCCTCTTTATCCGCTCTATCGCTGTAGAGCGGGAAGCCGAATTCCTTACGCTTTCTGTCGATCTCGGCGTTCATTGCGTGGACATAGCTCAGAAGCTTATCCGCCGGATCGGCGCCCTCCGCGTATGCGGCCTGGAAAGCGAAGGTGAGATAACGCGGGATGATATAGTAACCGGGATATGCCGGGATACCGCGGAGGTTTTCCATCTGTGCGAGAAGCGCTTCCTTCTCGTCGACGGTCCAGGGCATCTCCTCCATCGCGCGTTTGTTCGGGGAAACGCTCTTTGCGGACTCACCGAGGAGTGCGACGAGCTCATTCGCGTAGTCGACCTGATAATCAGCGTCAGTGAACCACGCCATGAACTTGAACGTCTCTTCGGGATAACGGCAGCCCTTGATCATCATGATCGCACTTACAGTGCAGATACAATCGTTATTAATCGTTCCGTCTTGCTGAACCGTACCGGGAATCGGAAGCATCTTCCAGAGTCCGGAAAGCTCGGGAGCAAACAAAACGAGGTTTGTGTAGAAGTCCGGCTCAGCGATGATCACAGGCATACCGCCGTCCTTGAAGCGTGTCTCCTTGTTGAATGCCACGGGCAGTGAATACTGCGTGAACATCTCACACATCGCTTCGAAGGTGCTGAGCGTGACGTTGTTATCAAAGGTCGTGCGCCAGCCGTTTCTGGTATCGTTCACATCGACAACACCGTTTTCATCTCTGAACTCTTCCCAAATGTTACCGGTTTCGGTCTGATAGAGGTAGAGACGGTAATCGTTTGCCATACCGACGTCCATGTTGTTGTACTGGAGCACCGGCACCATGGAAAGCAGTTCGTCCCATGTCTTGGGAGCCTGAAGACCAAACGCCGCAAGCACGTCTGTACGCACGTACATCATCTGGAATTTCAAGCTGGTCGGGATACCGTAGGTATGTCCGTAAAGCTCCAGCGGAACGAACAGCTCCGGATTGAAGCGCTCGGTCACCTCGTCAAAGCCCTCATAACCCTCGATGGGAAGCGCCGCGCCGCGGAGCGCGTAGTCGATGATCGGGCTCGACGCGTTCGGGTCAGCACCCTGCGTATCGAGCGAAAGATCAGGGCCCACTCCTGCGAGGATCGACGGAAGCAGTGCGCCGCCGTCAACAATGTTGACAGTTACACCGATCTTATACTCGGGGCAGAAATTCGTACCGATAAGGTTACGCGCGATCTGAGCCTGGTCGCGGCCGAGAGAGGTCCACGCTACAAGGTTCACATCGTACTCGGCATCCTCTCCTTCCTCGCCGACAGCGCCGAGAGAGTTATAATCATGGTAGAAAGAGCCGATAAACTGTTTGAACTCATACTTGAGCGATTCCCATGCACCGGCGTTTGCCTCGGGAATCTCGGCGTTTACACCCTGAATAAGAATGTAGTCGAGAGTGAGCGGCTGCTGCTCATAGTTAGATACCCATGATGCGAGCGAACCGATCGAGGACGAGAATGTGCCGAGGTTCTTTGCGATCTCGTGCTCATCGGATGCCATGAGATTAAGAATCTTAATCAGCGTCTCAAGACTTGCGTTGGAGGACGAGTTCTGACCGGAGGTCTTCTCGATGTAATCCACGACCTCGCGAAGCTGCTCAGCCTGTGTGGTGAAGCCCGCCACGACATCCGGCATGATACGGGCAAAACCGTAGTCGCGGTGCTCATCGGGTACGGAACCCGTAAGTCTCATAATCTGGAGGTAAGAGTTATTCAGCTCCTCAGCGAGAGCTCTGACCTTTGTAAGGATCGCGCCGAACTCGCCGAGAGTCGCCATGAACTCAAGGGTATGCTCTCCCTCTTCGAGATAGAACTGGAGAACTCTGTCCTCGCCGACGTTCGCCTGGTTGATCTGCCATGTGTTCTTATACGGATAACGCGCACTCATGGCCTCAACGTACGGGATCTCGCCGTCGATCTTGATCTGACGGGAGGTGAACACACCGTCGGAGATATCCTGCTTGAAGCGCGCCACGATCGTATAAAGACCGGCGCCGCCCTCCGGGATGGTGAAATCGTAGCGCACCCACTCGCCGGACTTCTGCCACTTATCGCCGCCGACCATGTTGCGGCGGAGCATGACAGGGTCCTGCGGATCGGAGATCGCGCTGGAACGGTCGTAATCCGGGAAGATCGCGTAGTTGGAAGTTTCCTTCATGATCTCGGCGTCGATCTTAACCACGGCACTGCCCTCGGTGTAGCCCTTGGCAGCCCACTCCTGTGCGACGTCCTCATATGTCGGAATCTCATCCGGAACATAGAGAATTATCGCGGAGATATACATATCATCGCGGGAAGCTTCCAGCGTGATGCTGTTTGTGCCTTCCTTAAACGCAAATTCATAAGGAGTCTTTACATAAGTATCCTTATCTGCGATAGGAGCCTCATCCCACTTGAAAACACACTTGGCGTACGGTCTTGTCTCATTGCCCTGGGAGTCCATGACAAAGCCGAGCGGACTTGTACGGAGTGAGTCGGCACCGCAGTCGACATAATCAAACGCCCATGTCTTCTTGAAGGTGACAGAACGGCTTCCCGTGAAAGGAACCTCTCCGTTCAGTAAAAATACACGCTCGATGGAGGTCTTGTTGTCATTCGCCGCCGCGTACTCCAGCTTTATGGAATAGCGCGCCGCCGCGTCGAGATCGACGTTCCAGGTGACTTTACCGGAGTTCGGAACAAAAAGCACATCCGTGCTCTTTCCGTACACGCCGTTTTTGACCTCAACCTTGGCGCTTGTCTGCTCGGGATCGTAATCAGACGCCTCGATACGGACCTCACCCTTTCCGTAAGGGATATCGGCGGTATTTTTGAGGTAATCCCCATAGGATACCGAATCGTAAAAATTGCTGATATCGATAGTCTCCAGCTGCTGGCCCTTGTCCGCGGTCGATGTCTGGGAGCCGTCTTCGCCGTCTTCGGCGGCAAGAACGGGCGTAACCGAGGAAAGTGCCATCAGAAGACCAAGGATAAGGCAAAGCAGCTTGTTCTTCATGTGATTTTGCATGGAAGATGTCCTCCTACCTTTGTTCAGGGAAATGCACAGACTTCTGCACTGTACAGTCAATATAATAGTACCACAAATCCGACGAATTGTCAAGAATTCATGCCCCCATTTTTGTTGTTTGTGTGAAAAGCGTGCGACAAATGCGGAAAAGTCGTCAAAAGTCCCAAATGCCCTTTATTTTCAGGGGATTTACCGCCGTTTTCGACATATGCAGATTTTTGTCGAAAAAGATCTGCAAATAATATTTACATTTACGACATCTAAAAAACACGGATTTTCAAAAATCATAAAGGCCCTCAAATCGCCCCCGTGACAAGGCAAAGCAAGATCACCAGGCAACGTATTTGGAAGCTTCGAAACGCCGTGCGGTACACCTCCCGGCGCGTGTCAGATGCGGCCCGAATACGATGAAATACGCAAAGAAGGAGAAAATAAATCCCAGCGGTACTTGACATCGCCCGGCGGATAATATATAATCATGAGGTAACAACTTCCCAAAACTGGCAATAAGCGAGGTATCGTTATGTACTACATAGGCATCGACCTCGGCGGCACGAACATCGCCGTCGGTGTTGTAAATGAAGAATGCAAGATCGTAAAGAAGGATTCTGTTCCGACAAGGGCGGAGCGCGCAGCGGACGAGATCATCCGCGACATGGCTGACCTGACTCTCAAACTGATCGGCGAGTGCTCTCTCGATGTTTCGGACATCGCGTGGGCGGGCATCTCGACACCCGGCACTGCAAACTGCGAAACAGGTGTTGTAGTTTACGCGAACAACCTTCCGTTCATGAATTATCCGCTCGCCGCAAAGCTGTCCGAAATGACCGGCATCAAGAAGGTGCTGATCGAAAACGACGCTAATGCCGCCGCAAAAGCAGAGGCTGTCGCGGGTGCGGCGCGCGGCGCGAAATTCTCGGTCATGATCACGCTCGGCACGGGTGTCGGCGGCGGCATCGTGATCGACGGGCATGTGTACTCAGGCTTCAACTCTGCGGGTGCGGAGCTCGGTCACATGGTGATCGAGAAGGATGGCCGTCCCTGCTCCTGCGGACGCCGCGGATGCTGGGAGGCGTACTCCTCGGCGACCGGGCTTGTGAACATGACAAAGGACAAGATCGAGGCATGCCGTGCGAGCGGCGAGCAGACTCTCATGGAGGAGCTGATCGGCGGCGATCTGGCAAAGACCTCCGGCAAAACGGCGTTCGCTGCAATGAAGAAGGGCGACCGCGCCGGCAGTGAGGTTGTCGACGAATACATCGACTATCTGGCGTGCGGTCTGACGAACATCCTGAAGATATTCCATCCGGATGTACTCTCGATCGGCGGCGGCATCTGCAACGAGGGCGACAATCTGCTCGTCCCGCTGAGAGATAGGATCGACACGCTGCTCCATCTGCCATCCGGCACGAAAATGGCGGAGATCAAGATCGCCGAGCTGGGCAACGACGCCGGCATCGTCGGCGCAGCCACGCTGGGGCTCTGAGCGGTCACGCCGGGCTCTGATAAAAGGAAAATGAATATGCGGGGGAGGATCTCAAAAAGTTCCTCCCCCCTGCTCTTCCCCCTGACGCACAACAAAACACACCTGATTTGAATTTCCGAAAATCAGGTGTGTTTTCTGTTGCATTTGAATAGCTTCTTATTCGATCCCGGCGGGCGTTTTACGAATCGGAAGTCTCGCTGTTTGCCGCTGTAAAGACGTTACGAAAAAGATGCACCCTTCCCGCGCAACAAACAAAAAAGCATCGCGAAATGAACACGATGCTTGGAAGCGGCAACTCGCCGCTGGGGTGAGCGATGGGAGTCGAACCCACGGCCTCCAGGGCCACAACCTGGCGCTCTAACCAACTGAGCTACGCCCACCATATTGCCGCGACGCATTCCCCCGCGCCTGCGGCTGGCGCACCTTGAGGGATTCGAACCCCCGGCCTACTGCTTAGAAGGCAGTTGCTCTATCCTGCTGAGCTACTGACCCATACAGCGTGAAAGCATCCGCCGTTTTGGGACCGCCGCTCCGCGGCAGGGCCGGGGGAGTGTGTGGAGCGGGTGATGGGAATCGAACCCACGCGACCAGCTTGGAAGGCTGGGATT
>CAYVUJ010000016.1:0-11529 GCA_964454825.1 uncultured Lachnospiraceae bacterium
AGCTCGTCGGCAAGACGCTTTTCCTCGTCGCGGGCACGTGCCGCCTTCTCGTAATCCTCACCGACGATCGCCTCCTCCTTCTCGCGCCGGGCCGCCTTCACGCGCTCCTCGAGCTCACGGACGTCCGGAGTGGGGGTGAAGCTGTCGATCCGGAGCTTGGACGCAGCCTCATCGACAAGGTCGATCGCCTTATCCGGAAGGAAGCGGTCGCCGATATAGCGAACCGACAGCTTCACGGCGGCCTCGATCGCCTCGTCGGATATCTTCAGCTTGTGGTGAGCCTCGTATCTGTCGCGCAGACCGCGGAGTATCACCGCCGCCTGTTCTGGCGTGGGCTCGCCGACCGTGACGGACTGGAAGCGCCGCTCCAGCGCCGCGTCCTTCTCGATATGGCGGCGGTACTCGTCGATCGTCGTAGCTCCGATGATCTGCAGCTCACCGCGTGCGAGGGACGGCTTTATAATATTAGCCGCGTCGACCGCGCCCTCCGCGCCGCCTGCGCCGATTATGGTGTGTATCTCATCGATGAAGAGGATGATCCCCTTGTTTTCGGACACCTCCTTCATGACATTCTTCATGCGTTCCTCGAATTCGCCGCGGTACTTGGCGCCAGCCACCATCGAGGATATGTCGAGCGTCACGATCTCCTTGTCCCGCAGTGTATCCGGCACGTCACCGTCGACAATGCGCTTCGCCAGTCCCTCCACGACGGCGGTCTTGCCCACGCCGGGTTCGCCGATCAGACACGGATTGTTCTTCGTGCGGCGGGAGAGTATCTGGATCACGCGGTCGGTCTCCGTATCCCGTCCGATGATCGGATCGAGCTTGCCCTCGCGCGCCATCGTGCAGAGGTTGCGCCCGTGGGCATCGAGAGTCGGAGTCTTTGTTGTGCGCTTCGGTGATTTCGGTGAGCGCGCGCCCTTAGCGGATGCCTCGCCGCCGTCCTGGGTACCGAAGTATGTGGCGATGTCGCTCCGAAGTTCGCGCAGGCTCACGCCCAGCGCCGCGAGTATCTGCGCCGCGAAGCACTCGCCCTCGTCGGTGATCGCAAGGAGCAGATGCTCCGTGCCGATGAAGGAATGGCCCGCGTTTGCGCTCTCGTATGCCGAGGCGGCGATGATGCGCTTCGTGCGCGGGGTCATCTCGCGCGGCGGCTCATCCCCGGGGGGATTCGATCCCGCATTCTTTTCAATGAGTGCGCGCACGTCCTCAAGCGTCACGCCGCGCTTGGAGAGCACCTTCCCGGCCACGCTGTCCGTGTCCGAGATCAGCCCCATCAGGATATGTTCGGACCCCACATAGGGATGCCCCATCTCCCGTGCGAACTCGAGCGCCTCGTTGAGCGAGCGCTGTGCTCTTTCGGTAAATTTATCGTTCATACGTCATATATCTCCTTATTTAAGATTCGCCCCGGCACCTCGCCGGTATTCACTCCGGTGCTCTCCGGTACCTCTCCGATGCCTCGTCGGTACCCGCTTGGTACCTCTCCGGTGCCCGCTGGTGCTTCGCCGGTACCCGCTGGTGCTTCGCCGGTACCCGCTGGTGCCTCTCCGGTGGTCGTCGGTGCTTCGCCGATGCGCCGGTGCTTCGCCGATACAGATCGCGCCAAGTGCCCGCCCGGTGCCTCTCACGCCGTCGGCGACAGCGTCTCGCGCACGAGCTTTGCCCGGACGCGGTCGCGGGACGCGCTGTCATTTTCGTCGAGCTCAAAGCGCTCGGTGAGCGAGGCGCGCTGAGCCTCGATACGCAGTCTGTCCAGGGCATCGAGCTGTGTCTCGCCGATGCATCCGGTCACCACGCCGAGCCGGATGTTCGCATACAGCCTCGTCATCTCCTCGGAGTCGATGCGCTCGGCGTAGAGCGCGGTTCCGAGGGCTCTGCGGCACAGATCGCGCACACCCGGGGCGTCGTTCTCCATCATACGCTTTCTCAGCTCGCGCTCATTTTCGATTATCTGCGCCGTCACCCCGGCGAGCTTCTCGAGGATCTGCTCTTCCGAAAGGCCGAGCGTCGCTTGATTCGATATCTGATACAGCGCACCGTGTGCGTTCGAGCCCTCGCCGTCCGCGCCGCGCACGGTCAGACCGAGCTGGGCAAGACGGTTCGAAAGCGACCGCATGCGGTTGTTCATCGTAAGCGCGGGCAGGAACATCATGACCGAGCATCTCATCGCCGTACCGAGATTGGTCGGGCAGTGCGTCAGATACCCGAGTCGCTCGGAAAACGACAGCTCCACATGGGCATCGAGAAGCTTTTCGGCCTTCTCCGCACGGCGGTATGCTCCGTCGAGATCGAGCCCCGGGACGATCGCCTGTATGCGCACGTGATCCTCCTCGCACGCCATGACGTATACACCCTCGTCCTCATTTGCAAAAAGCGCATGCGGCGTTTTCTTCGCGGCAAAGTCGCTTGATACCGTATACTCCTCCGCGGCCTTTGCGATCTGCACCGCGCCAAGGGACGAAAAATCCGTCATCGTATAGCCCTCGTCCACGGTGAACACCCCGCCGAGCCTTGAGATGATCTGCCTTGCGCCCTCAGCTGTCAGACGCGGCTCAAAAGGATATCCTTCAATATTTCTCGCAAAGCGGACCCGGCTCGAAATCACCACATCCGACTTTTCGCCGGATACCTCATACCATTTTGACATGACTCTCATCTCCCTTCACTGTGCTCTGAGCGTGTTGAGCTCGTCCCTGAGCTCTGCGGCACGCTCATAACGCTCATCGCGGATGGCTTCCTTGAGTTCCAGCTCAAGCGCGCGTATCTTCTGCTTTATATCGAGCTTGTCCCGAAGCTTGGCCGGGCTCTTTCCGGTGTGGTTCTCCTTCGCGTGGATACCGGAGATCGTACGTTCAAGCTCCGTCTGGAAGGTGTCGTAGCACTTCGCACAGCCGACCTTGCCCTCATTTACAAGCTCCCCGAAGGACGCGCCGCAAAGCGGGCATTTTTTCGTCTCCGACAGCGTGTGTGCGCCCCTCGCCGGTGCAAAGAGCGAACCGAACACCGAATTCAGCGCCCCCAGCTCGCCCTCGCCGAAGAGCTTCGGAGCCGAGAAGGATATCTCGCCGTTCTTTTCAAGCTCGGCGGCGCATCCGTCGCACAGGAGATATCTCTTTTCCTTTCCGTTTATTATCTCGCGGTAATGGACCGTGGCCTGCCTTTTCTTACATCTTTCACACAACATTTTTATATCCCCTTTCGTTACGATAGATATTTTACACGAGAAGTGTTAGTATCACGTGCCGAAGAATGTCGGCGCGGACATGGTTTTTTTTCTCCCTCGGCACTTTTTCGAGGGCGCTGTCGGAGATCACCGACGCAAGAGTACGCACTTCGCGCTCGTTTATCACGCCTTTGCCGCACAGATTCACAAGGAACGCTCTTCCCTCGTTTTCGTCAAGGCTTTCGCCTACCGCGTGGAAAAAGTGCATCAAATACTCGTTTGCGCTCATGTTCACGCGGACGATGCGGATGTATCCGCCGCCGCCGCGTCTGCTTTCGGTTATGTATCCGCGCTCCGGCGTAAAACGCGAGGTTATGACATAGTTGATCTGGCTCGGCACACATCCGAGCTGAGACGCGAAATCGTTGCGTCTGATCTCCGCCAGTCCGCCGCCGTCGTCGAGCATCTTTTCGATCAGTCTTGCAATATTATCCGATATCAGCATTTTAAAGCCTCCGTTTTTGACCTTCTTTGACCTTGTGATCATATTGTACTCCAATGGTCAGTGAAAGTCAAAGTCAGTCTAAGGTCAAAAAAGGTCAAATTCCCGAGGGTTTGTACGAATATCTCCGTTTTTCTTTGATTTTCTCACTCGATTGCTGTTTTTTAAAGTTTTTTGAAAGGGAGCGCGAGGGGAAACTTTTTTTCAAAAAAGTTCCCCCTCGCATATTCACGCCTCTCGCATATTCACACCCCTCACATATTCACTCCATCTCCCTGAGCGCGGCGTAATCAGACGCCAGTGCGTTCCATGTATCAACATCGACGCCGGGCACATCGGGGAGATCGTGCACTATCCGGAAATTGCGGATCGCCTCGCATGTCGGCGCGTCCATGGTTCCGTTCGGCTCCAGAAAATCGTAGCAGTCATACCGCACCTTCAGTGCGTTCAGTATCATCTGGATTATACTCACAACATCGCTGACCTCCGCCTCGCCGACCGCACCGCATGACGGAAAAATATCCAGCCTGACCGCTTCCTTCTTGCAATCACTCATTCTGTTGCCTCCTTTAATCTGTAATACGTATCCACCAGCATATCCCATGTCGCCTCATCCACCACTCCGGTAGGCTCAAGTCCCATCTCACGCTGGAACTGCTCGACGGCCGCCTGCGTCCGTCTCCCGTATATGCCGTCCACCTCAAGCTCCGGGATCTGCGTATAGAACAGCGATATGAAGTCGAGATACCGCTGTACCAGCCGCACGCTTTGGCCGCTCTGGCCGGGGCCGATCGGCGATCCGGGATAAGACGGCCGGATCGGTCTGTCGTTGTCCGGGAGGATACCGAGGATACCGCTGTATATGCGAAAGAGCAGATCCCATGTATCGCGGTTTACAACGCCTGTTACCTCCTGACCGTATGCCTCCTGAATACGCTCCACTGCCTCGCGCGTTCTCGGTCCGTATATGCCGTCCACCTGAACGGCCGGAACGGTGGTCACAAACTCCGCAATGAAGTCTATCAGATACTGAAGCTCCCGGACACTGCGCCCGACGGAGCCCTCGGACAGCACGCTCTCGAACAGCCGCTCCACATCCTCCACCGTAAGTCCCTCGGAGGAAAGCTCCGAAAGGCGCTTCACCGCCGAGTATATCCTCAGCGTCGCGTACCATGTCTCGCGCCCGACGGTTCCGGTCTGCGGCAGATCGAATATCTCCTGGAACTTCCGTACCGCCTCTTCTGTCTCCTCGCCGTAAAAGCCGAGCGGATTGACGATCTTCGGTATGGCGGGATAATTCTGCGAGATGCGGTTGAGGCGGTTCTGTACGAACAGCACATCCGTCCCCGAGGAACCGAGCCGGAGCACCTGCCCGGGGTAGCTCTCCGTGACGCCGGAAATCTCGGCGTCGTAGACGAGGTCCACGTCGTCACCGTAGTAGAATTTCACGATCTGCTCGGCGCTCAGACCGTCCTCGGCAAGGGTCACCGTCCCCCACTGCGAGAGGCCGTCGCACTGAACCTGGATGCCGTCGCAGTACACGGCAAAGAGCGGTTCCACATATCCGCGGCGCGAAAGATACACATAGTATATCTCATCCACGATGCGGCTGATATTTTGGAATATCTCACGGTCTGGCACATACGACTGGTCGGTCGCGGTATTGTTCGTGATATCGAAATCGTACCCCCGGGCGCGGTAATATTCGGTGAACACGCGGTTGAGCGCAAAGGATACCTGCGCGAGGATATTTGCTCTTATCGCCTCTTCCGGCCATGTGGGATATATCTCGCTCGACGCCACATTCTTTATGTAGTCAACAAACGGGACCGTGACGTTCGGCGCGTCGGAGGACGCCGGACCGAGGTGGACCGTGATATTCTCCGGGATGAACGGCAGTTTGAGGTCATTCATCCACGATCCCTCCCCCGAGATCCGGCACAAGCTCGGCATTCTGGAGCGAGGTGATACCTGAGTATATCGGCAGAGCGATGAACAGGGATGGCTCAAAGCCCTCGGCGAGGATCTCCACATTGTACCGCACACTCGGGACGGGCTCTCCTATCTTCGAACCCTGGGCGCTCACCGTGGGGAGCAGGATCACCTGGGTGAGCCCGGATTCGTCGGTATAGCGTGTCGAGATCACACCGCTGATATCACCGCCGTCGGTACGGCTGACAAGCACCAGCGCCCCGTCCACCGGGAGTGCGCCCTTAGCGGTCATGGCCCTGACCTGTAAAGCCCCGTAATTTCCGTCAGTTTGCATTATGACACCTTCTTTCGTTCTGATCTGATTTCAGAATATGCAGCACCTCCCGAAAAGGTCAAAAAAGCTCCGCAGCACACAGAACGAAAAAGCTCTGTGAACTGCGGAGCATGAGATTTAAAGCAAATTCTGCCAGTACAATCCGGCCGTCAGATTTCCCGGCGGGCAAAGCTTTTCAGGTCGCGGCACTTTTTATGACAGACCTGAAATAAAGCGTGCCGTCCTCTCTTTTTATCATCGTTACATCGTACTTGGGAGACTGTACCCCGTCAACCGTGACATGCACAGTGGCACGATAGGTGTTCTCCGTCTCGTCGAGGCGCGAAAACACGGCGGAAAACTCCGGCGATATCGGGTGCGACAGCGCCGTATACGCATTCAGCCTGTCGAGATATGAAAAGTATTCCCCGCTTTCGTCGGAGATCTTTGTCGCCCCGCCGAAATAGCGGTAGTATGTCTGCGAAAACTCGACCGCGGGGATCAGCGTTGTGATCTTTATGTGCGGATATTCCTGCGCCGCCTCGTCAAGAAAGGCGATATCCCCCGAATAGCGGGAGAAATTCACATCAAGCATGTAATTAAGAACGCTGTCGCGGCATTTCCTTATCGCCTCCGAGGAGCTCTTAAACTCCGCGAGATACGGCTCCTTCATCGTCAGCATCCGAAGAGCGTCGGACAAGGTCGCCTCAAGCTCAGTGTCCCCGAGGCGGCTTGCGATCACACTCTCCTCCGAATAGGAGCGCGTATCGAAGCCGAGAGACGCCATTAGCGAATCCCACGTTGAGCACCCTGTCATGAGCACAGCAAAAGCAAGCAATATCGCGGCCAAAGAACACCGGCGTATCACAGCCCGGTGCCCCCGTCCCTGAGCTGCGCGTCGAGGCGGGCGGTGAATTCCCGGGCGGTATTATAACCCATGAGGCGCTGTCTGCGCTCCATTGCGGCGATCTCAATGACGACGGCGAGGTTGCGCCCCGGCTGTACAGGGATCGTCGTGGAGGGGATCTTGATCCCAAGGATATCTGTATACTCCTCCTCATCGCCGATACGGCTGTAGGTCTTGCCCTCCACCCAGTTTTCGAGCTGGATGACCATGTCGATCTTTTCGACGTCCTTCACCGCGCCCATACCGAAGATACGGCAGACATCGATGATGCCGATGCCGCGGAGCTCGATGTAATGGCGTATCAGCTCCGGGGCGCTTCCGGTGAGGGTGATGGCGCTGACGCGGCGTATCTCGACGGCGTCGTCGGCGATCAGGCGGTGTCCGCGCTTGAGAAGCTCGACTGCGGTCTCGCTCTTTCCGATGCCGGAGTCGCCCTGTATGAGAATGCCCTCACCGTAGACCTCGACAAACACACCATGAAGGGTGACCATCGGGGCAAGCTGGACGGAGAGAAAGGCGATAAGCGCGGAGATAAACGGACTGGTGTCCTTCTGTGTGCAGAACAGGGGGATCTCAAAATACTCGGTGAGCTCGAGAATGATGCTGTCCGGGCGATTTCCGTGGGTATATATCATGCACACAGGCGAGCGGGAGAGGAAGTCCGTCAGCGCCTCGCGGCACTTGTCCTCGGGGAGTGAGCGCAAATAATCATACTCCGCACGGCCGACGATCTGCACGCGCTGTGCCTCGAAGTGGTCGAAAAATCCCGCAAGCTGAAGGCCGGGGCGGGTGACGTCCGAACGGGTGATCTGTATCTCCGACGCATCGTGCGGGAGATACACTGTCTCCAGTTCCATTTCCTTTATAATTTTATCAAGAGTGACGAAGCGCATGGCATGTCGTCCTTTCAAGGGAGATATTGTCTGCGATAAGTATACCACATCGAGGCGGCGCAGTCAAGGAAATTGACGTTTTTGTGCAACGAATGCAGGAGTGCGTGCGCCGCAATGAAGTCTGCACAAACCCAATATCCGGGGGGCCGTGGGACCCCTTTTTTCTGAGTTCGCGTAGCGAACTCGCAGGCCCCCCGCAAAAAACTCCCCCTGCCCCTCCCACAGATGTAAATTTTTCTAATCGCTTGCGAAACGGGGGAGATTGTGATAAAATGTAGATGGTTGCAATATAATCCTTTTGGGGGCCGATCCCCCGGAAGGAGCTGCAAAAATGACTGAAACATCCAGACTGACGCCCGGTGGACGGCTGATATGCTTTCTCGCCCTGTTTCTCGCGACGGCGAGCGCCGCGGGCCTTGCCGCATGGTACCTTTTCGATCCGGTACTGACGTTCGGGGATCCCTTCGCCGCCTTCGGCTCGACATGGGAGCTGACCCTTGCGGCGGCGCGTCTGCTTTTGCCCATCCTGTGCGAATTTCTCGCCGTCTTCATCTTCGCGTTTTCCCCCCTTGCGATCCCCGTCTCAATGTGTGTCCTCTGCGAACGCGGCGTCAGAGTAAGCCTCATGCTCCGCGCGGCAGCGGACGGCGGCGCCACCCTCATGTCCGCCGTCTGCGTATACGCTCTCGCAGCCGCGCTTGTCGTGCTCTTTTGCGCCGAGTGCGCCGTTCTCTCGCCGAGGCTCCGTACGGTGAACTTCTCATCCTTCGGCGGACGGCGTGAGGCGATGCTCGTTTTGATCTGCTTTTTCGCCCTCTCCGGAGCCGCGTCCCTTCTGACGCTCGGAGCCGGGGCAATACTTCATCTCGCGTGACCGACGGCGCTTCGGCACGCCGGAAAGGAATTCCAAATGTCAAACAAACCGCACAAATACGAAAACATGTCAGACTATGACAACTCTGCCGCGGACGAGAGATCGGACAAATCCGGAAAAAAGTTCAATATCTTCACACGGCTCTACGGAACCGACGGCGCCGGAGTGGAAAAGGACGAGCTGAGAGTACTCGAGGAGCCAACGCTTGCGAATTTCTTCAAGCTGCTCGGGCGCAAGCTCTGGCGTCTGATCTCGGTCAACTCGCTCTACCTGTTCGGGAACTTCCCGCTGATCTTTCTTCTCATCTACCTCGGTAAATTCACGCAGGTGGAGACTGCGGCCCCCGCGTATCCGATCTTCTCCTCCGTCTACGGTGCGGCGAGCGCCATCCCCTCTCCGGTGACAGCGTCGCTCCTCGGCATCTACGGACGGACAAGCACCGTCTTTATCGACACGCCGCTTTCAAAGGTGTTTTTGTGCCTCTCATTTCTTGTGATATTCACCTTTGGCATCATAAATGTAGGATGCACGCGCCAGCTTCGCTCGATGATCCGCGAGGAGCCGATATTCTTCTGGCCCGATTTCTTCGAGGCGGTGAAGAAAAACCTCCGTCAGGCCCTGATCTTCGGCGTTGCGGACTGTGTCATCATCGTCATGCTCGTCTTTGACGTGATCTGGTTCAACGTAAATGCCGCAAACAGCGGAGGAATGATGTCAATATTCCTCGCGATAAGCTGGGGAACGCTGATCATATATACCATAATGCGCATGTACATCTATCTCATGATGATCACCTTCGATCTGAGCATCCCGAAGCTTCTGAAAAACGCGCTTCTCTTCACCGCGCTCGGGATCAAGAGAAACCTGCTCGCCCTTCTCGGCGGGGTGCTTTCGTGGCTTCTCTGCTGGGGATTCATGACCATATGGTTCCCGATCGGCCTTTGCGTTTTCATCACACTGCCCTTCGGTGTGACATCTTTCATGGGCGCATACGCCGCATATCCGAAGATCAAGCAGGTGATGATCGACCCCTACTACGACGAGGACGGAAATCCGCTCAATCAGGGGTAAGACAACAAAAAAACCGCACATTTCCCCATATATCGGGGCAAATGTGCGGTTATTTCTATTTGTACGTTAAATAAGTCGGGCAAAAAAGCATCCCGGGCGTTTTGAGGACGACGCTCTACTTTTCATACGGCCAGACTTCGAGGCTGACAAAGTCCGTCTCCGGCTGCCTGAGGATCTTGACAATATCCTCGGCGCGCATTTCGCCGGTGAGTGACGCCCATGGGTTTACCACTTGGTCAATATCTTCTCCGAACACAAAAGAATTTCGCTCTAAGAACTCCTTGTAGCGCTTTTCGCAAATCGCCTTTTCCTCATCCGTAAGCTCACTCGGCTGCTGCATCATGAGGTAGTGTTCGGCCAGAGCCGCCTGATATGCATCCTGCATTTCGCGAATCCTTGCAGCCTGTTCCTCGGTGGGATTGAACTCCGCCTTTCCGTGCTCGGTGTCGTAGTCTGTGGCCTCCTTTACGAGGCGCTCGATGTCCTCACGGGTGTACCCGAGCTTCTGTGCGGCGTATTCATCCCCACTTTGGGTTTCCTCTGACGAGCTGACGCTGTCTCTTTCCATGAGCACTATCCCGACACTTACGGAAAACACGTCGTCCGGCAGGGCCTCACTGAGCATTTGCGAAAACGGGTGGTATTCCGGCTCGATTTTTTCGATCTCGGCTTCGCTGAGTTGGAACACAGCACTTTCATCAAACGGCACGATTCTCGTGACGCGGCTGTCCAAACTTAACGCAGCGAGCTCGTTGTACGTCATCTCCGTGAAATTCAGATACGCAAGCGAGGTACCAAATTGCAGACGATCACCGTCCGCGGCGATGCTGCTTGCCTCAAGCACAGCGGTGATCTCATTTTTGATCTCCTCGGAGATGACAGCGCTGTATATGCCGTAGAGCAACTCGTAAGGCTCACTCAGATCTTCCATATTGTGCTCTGTTTTGTATGCGATCATCGCATCCTCATCGGGCAGACGCTCCTCGTAGCGCTTTTTGACACCGGCGTTGTCAAAATACACGCGGATATTTTTGAGAGTCCCGCCCGCCTTGAAATCAGCGGACGACGAGATTTCAGCGGCGATCTTGCCGGCATCCGGAATCGGCGCGCTTTCTTGTTCCTGAGACGGCGTGTCTGCGGGCGTTGGAGTGTCGCGCCGCGCCGTGTCCGTGCAGGACGACAACAGAAGCATAAGGACAACGAGTGCGATCAGTGTTTTTTTCATGAGGATAGTCTCCTTTAATTTTACAGATAAATCAATATTGCTCCCATGCCGTAGCCACAGTTACAGCACGCCCAACGGACTCACCCCTCTCATCACAGATAAAAACATAAAAGCACATAGCAACGCCGAAGCCGCTTGCCATGTGCTTTGAACGAATCCAGTTGGGTGGGCACACAGTCTGCGGTGGCACGCTTTAGGATTACCGTCATTACATAATCTGTATTGTAAACTTGTTACAATTGAAGTATATCACAAAACAATATCGTTGTCAAGATATGTTTATAGCAAAACAGTATTGTTGTCAAAACATGTTTATTATGGACGAAATTTTTGCGGTGTTATAACGAAAGTGAGCATACAGGAAAATGTGCGGTATTGTTTTATCCCCCTTGACAGTTGCAGACTAAAGAGTTATAATATAGATGTAAAAATATCGGCGGGCGTTTTTCCCGCACCGAAATATGCAATTTTTATACGGAGGATATACAATGTCAAACAAAAACTGGGCATCGGTCGACGTCAATTCGATCCCGAAGATCGTAACCGCGCTTCCCGGCCCCAAATCCAAGGAGTATCACGAGCGCGCGGCAAAATATATGAAGGGCTATTCGAGCCAGGTCTCGCTCTTTCCCGTTTCGTTTGAGTC
>CAYVUJ010000017.1:0-11508 GCA_964454825.1 uncultured Lachnospiraceae bacterium
ATACAATATATTCTCTTCCCAGGAGACGACAGGAGACGATTGCAGTACTTCCTGATATAAGGTGTCAAAAGCGGAGTATATGCGTGAAATATCCCGTGCTTCGTAAAGGGCCAGAAGGCAGGTCTCCCATGTCCGGGCGCTGCAATAGCCGGAAACGGCATGGCTGCCTTCCAGGCGGCTCTCCCATACATGAAGTCCCTGATTTAACAGATTCCGTTCATTATTTAAAAGTTCTTTAATGTGATGCAGGCCTGTCTGTTGATGTAACGCATATTTTTCAACCCTGCCATCCTGGAGAAAACGAGTGGCGATCCTGTATTCCGGTATGCGCTCCGAACTCAGGGCGGCAAAGGATACGGTTCCTACCTTGGGATCGTTACTGCATTCCACCAGAAACAAGTTTGCAAAAAAGTCAAAAACACGGTTGTCAATCAGGTCTTTATAAAGAGTACGTTCATTCGCAATGAGAGTAGCGGCATCAGGAGTATAATACGGATGCATATTCAGCATATTCTCATTGGACGGAAGATGATCCTGCGAGTAAATGACCGTAGGGAGTTTATAGTCGGGCATGGGGTAATAAAAAAATGTATGCTCCCACCCGCTGTTCCGGATCAGTTCGTCCAAGGATGCCCTGGAAAAAGTGCGCACTTTTTTAGGACTGATGGTATATTGGTTCAGACCCTCAAAAGGAATGCCGGTGTGATCTTCACGTGCGCCGCACCAGTATTTCAGGCCGTATTGATTTTCAATGGCAATTAATAGCCTGCCCTTTGGCTTTAAAAGAGTCTTTACCTTTTTCAGAAAATCCATATAAGGGTTACCGCCCTCAGTATAGCTTCCCTGATATTCCAGCACACCGATCAGCGTGATATAGTCAAACTGTTTTGTAAAAGGGATATCGTTCAGATTGCCCACGATAATATCAAGGTTATTCTGTTCCCGACAGCGCAGGAGAGCGGCAGTTGCTCTCTTCCGGGATAACTCCACTGCCGTGACATGTGAGCAGCGTGAGCAGAGCATATTGGTAATAGCACCCAGACCACAGCCTATTTCAAGTATTTCGGAATCGGGATCAAAAGGATACCAATTCAGGATATTCTGGCGGGTATGCGTCAGGTGATAATACGTAGACCAGTCAAAATGATCATAAATTGCCTTCACATAATCTTCAGGGGGATTTTCGGCAATGAGATGAATGATTTTATCTTCCACATCTCCTTCCGAATAGGAGTCCTGGCCATTATACCAATCCAAAATCAGGTTTGGCTGCGGATTTAGTTGCTGTATCAGATCTTCATACATCATAAAGGTTCCTGTGCTTTCTCATTATTTTGGATAGATATCCGGTCTGCTTAATCTTTCAGAGAACTATATTGTTACTTTACCATATTTGAGGGGAAAAGAATAGTAATGAGTAAGAATATTTCCATGTTTATTAATCTTTACCTGTTTCCTTTACATATTTAGATGAAATGAGTTAAATGTCTCTGGCAAAAAACTGTATTTTTGATATAATAAGTATACTTTGATTGAAAGGAAGTAGTTTCGGGTAATACATATCAAATGAACGTGTTGTATGGGGAGAGGAGAAATAGGCTATGCGTTTTTTGCTGTTTCATGCGTCAATTCCATGTCTGAACTATTTTACGGATGAGCTGGGAAGTCAGCTGAGAGAGTGCGGGCATCAAACAATTATAGTTGACATGTGTGGGAATTACCAAAGTTTTATGGCATCGCAATTAGCTGCTGGAATTGACGCGATAATAACATACGACTGTATTGGGACAGCCTTCAAAGAGATTTATGACGAGTTGGGAATCCCTGTTATAAATATTTTGATTGACCACCCTATGAATTTGGCCTATTTCCTGAAAAATCCCACTCAACGATCTATACAATTTTGCGCTGATGAACGGCACGTTGATTACACAAGAAGATTTTTTGAAATCGATAATGTCTATTTTATGCCGCACATGGCCAGCCTTGATGCGGATTTCCATAATATTCCATACGAGAAGAAAGATATTCAGATACTGTTCCCCGGAACGCTTCGGTCGTGTAATGCGCTGTATGAGCAGGTTAAGGAAATGTGGACACAGGAAAACGGCAGACGATTAGCGTTAGGTGTTATGGAACGTCTCCTGGAAAAACCATGGGAAACGCTGGAAGACGCATGGGAGGGAACTTTGCAAGAACTGGGTATGGAAAGGAGTGATTCTATAATTGCAGCATTTATGGAATGCTCCAAACCAATAGATGTATTTGTCAGAATGTATTGGCGTGTGAGGGTGATATCAAGGATTGTGGAAGAACACATCCCCATTACAGTGATTGGAGGTGGAGGCGGCTATTCGTTTCTGGAAAAAGATAATGTTACAATCTTGCCAGGGCGGTCATATAATGAGACTTTCCGATTTATGGAAAGAGCAAAAATTACTTTGAATGTCTTGCCCTGGTTTAAGGCAGGAACCCATGAGAGAATTTTTAATACCCTGATGCATTATTCCTGTCCATTGACAGATGAAAGTTCCTGGCTGTTGGAGCATTTCAAACCGGATGAAGAATGTGCTTACTATTCGCTCGCGCATTTGGAGGCGCTCCCTGATGTGATAAACAAACTATTGATTTCTCCCGAATTACAAGAAAAAATTATTTGCAAAGGACGAGATAAGGTTGTGAAAAAATGTACATCTAAACAGATAGTCGGGCAAATGTTGGAACAATTAGAAAAAAGCTATGGAAGGGTCACCGCCTGACAGGATTTCCGTATATTTTTTCCCTAAAAACTGCGGATAGGTCTGTAAAAAAATCTGTCGGTATCGGTCATAGTGGAACAGGTTCAGCAGTCGGTTGTCATCGTGCATGCACCAGGGATGCCGCTGACGGGGAACGACGATCCTGTACCCCTCCAGTAAAAAGCGAATACATTGGAAAGTATCGTAAAAATCCCAGCCGTCCAGTTTGTCTGCGCTCCATGGAAGATCCCGGCTGGTAGCCAGAAAGAAACCGTCCGCCAGAGCCACCGGATCATAGCTGTCCGCGGTAATGCTGTAACGATAGGAAGAAAGCGCGGGATAGGGGGCTTTGGGATTTCGCATATATAAATTACCAGATCGTTCCGTGTTCCACATGATTCCGTCAGGCGAAACCTTTTCATACCCCACCATACCGATCATCCCGATCTGCGGATCGGACTCAAAAATGGAAAGAAGATCATACAAAAGGTATTTATTCAGAATAAATACATCCTGATGCATATAAATCTTATATTTGGCATCAGAAGCAGACATGGCTTCATTATAACCCTGGGTAATGCCGATGGCATCCGTGATGGTGAGCAGGTCGGCCTCATACCCCTCAGGAACGGCCAGGTGATCGATATAGTGGATACATTCTTCTAAAAGCAGTGCATCGTTTGTACATAAGATAAAGGTAAATTTGCGTTCATTCATGACCGGTCTCCTGTTGGCTGTCTGCGGGCGACATGCCTGTCAGGGCATAGTATTGCTGCATATCCGTGGGACTCCACTCCCGTTCATAAACAGAAGCCAGCGTTAGATAAAAGGCCTGGTCGGGAATGATCAGTTCGTCCTGTACCATCATGTAAGCCGCAAAGTGTGAGATGGGATGGCTTTGCAGATAAGCGACAGCCTCGTGAAAGGATTCTTCGGAAAGCCGGAACAGCAGGCGGCGGAATGCAAACAGGGTCAGCATATACTTTTCCCAGAGGGCATCGGCGCTGTAGCAGCCCTGGCAGAATAAAATTTTCCGATACTTATTCTCTAGCATAATAATATTCAGGATACGCAGAAAACGGTGTGTTTTACCAATATATTGGTAAGCCGGATGGCCGTCGCCGCTTTCAATATAGGGGATAAGAGCCCATAAGTTGTCATATTCCCCTGTGGACAGCGCTGTGTCCATGGTAGTAAGAATATGCCGATAGGACTGTTGGGCAGGCGCGCGATCCAGAGCAACCTGCCGGAAATAGTCCTCCGCTGCTTTGTCCGTAGCTTCCATATTGTTAATCATACCTTTCCGCAACCTTGAGTGTAAAAACTTTTTAAAACTATTTTCCCATTCTGTGGACTGACGCTATGCCGTGACTTCTTTTGCGGCAGCGCCAAGGGATTCAAAATGAGGGATCAGGTTCTGGAAAGCCGAGGCAATTTCTGAGTCCACCTTTGAAGACATCGCAGCGCTCAAGGCGAGGATGGACTGATTGAAGCCCTCTTTATCTATAGGAGTCTGGCTCTTCGCGAGCAGATCGGAAGTGGCATTCATGACATTGATCTCCCAGTTGATGGCATCAATGATGCTGTTCATGTATGTATCAGTGTCAGGCTGTCGTCCTTCGGATAATTCACTTACAATTGTCGGCAGGTTGTTTAAAAGGCGCTCATTGAACCGGCACAGGGTTTCAAGGGCTTCCAGTTGTTCCATTTTGTTTGTTTCCATGGTCTTTTCCTTTCGTATCTGGTTTTATTATATTGTATAGCAATTTTTATGGGGATGCAATAAAAATATGTGTTGCAGACTGCTCATTGGCAACGGTTCAGACATACGGCACCGCAAAGTCAAAATTGCGCTTCCGTGCTATTTTGCGGGACTTGCATTCATTGACAATATCTGTGTAAAAGTTTATAGTAGTTTGTAGCGAAACACATGGTGATTTCAAGGTTGGTTCTGAATAGTTACATAAGTTTTAAGTAGTTGGGAGATGGTGAGAAAGAGAGGAATGGGACAAAGTATGGATAGCGGACAGGAATCGGTCATACAGGGAATATGCGATGCGTTGGAGGAAATGAAGCATTTTGTCAAAAGCAAGTCTGTAAACTATAAATGTCATATTATTTCGCCGGAAACGCTGCAGGAACTGTTTTCCGTCAGCGGAAAGATCAGGGATGTGTTGGAAATGTTAAATATTTCCAGCGAAATATTCTGTTCGATCCATGAAAAAATAGAGGAACTGACTTTACATTATGATCTGTATCGTGTCTCGCTTCTCTTTGATGAGGAATTGATTCCTCTGCTGGACAGCTGCATCAAGGACTTGGAGGAGAGATATCTGCCCCAAAACAGGGATAAAAAGAGGAATATCAGGGTCAAATATGTGGATTTCTATGGCGGCTTTAAGCCGGAGGAACACTGGACATATAAAATACTGGAGAAGAAGTATCATGTCATTTTATCAGAGTCTCCTGATTATTTGTTTTTTTCCTGCTTTGGATCGTCTTATCTACAGTACAATTGTATCAGGATATTTATTTCCAATGAGGCGGTCTACCCTAATCTGAATCTGTACGATTATGCGGTTACTTACGCGGACTTTAAGATAACAGATCGTCTGCTGCCGAACAGGGATGCTTTTGAGGAGTTAAGGATCAGGAAGCAGGCGGAAGACCGGCCGACAGCTGATAAAATATTAAACTCTAAGACAGAGTTCTGTAATTTTGTTTATTCAAACGGATATGGAGATCCGTTCCGGGAACAGCTCTTCCGCGCAGTGAATCAATACAAAGAGGTTTTGTCCGGCGGAAAGTATTTAAATAATATAGGACATACTGTTGAAGATTTACAGGAGTTTCAGAGCAGATTTAAATTTTCGATAGCATGCGAAAACAGCTGGTATAGAGGATATACTACGGAGAAGATCGTCAATGCGTTTAACGCGGGAACCATTCCCATTTACTGGGGAAATCCAGACATTTCATCCATGATCAATCCACAGGCGATCATCAACTGCCATGAATTTCCGAATTTGGAAAGTGTAGTGGAAGAAATAAAGAGGCTGGATGAAGATGATGAGGCCTATAAGGAGAAATTAATGACTCCCATATTGCTGCGGGAGGATATGGTGGAAGAGTATCTGCAGGAGAGAGAAGATTTCATATATCATATCATCGAGCAGCCGTATATGGATGCTTTCAGGAGAAACAGGTGTTTAAGGGGACAATGGTATAATGACTGGTTCTGCCATGTGTTAAGATATGACAATGAATGGTTTAGCCCTGAAAAGGGATATTTTGTTAAAAAGGGATGCTATGGAACAGATATATGAAAAAATACATATATCTGTTCCCGGACACGGTTTGAAAAGCGGACGTTATTTTGGAGGACAATGGAGTAATAATTGCGGGAACAGGGAAGAAATATTGGCTGATATAAAGAAACTCTGGATTGTAAGTAATTAGAGGAGTGTTATGGATAAGAAGATGAAAATTGCAGTGATATCAGAACAGAATGCGGAAAGCATGGGAGGCTTTGAGCGTTTTATTGAAATTTTGGGGAAGAATGGCAATATGGAAATTGTCCGGATTCTTTATGAATCGGGAAAAAGACGGGATATTATCGGTGAAGTAAAGGCGCTGCATCCGGAAATACTGATTACGGCAGACCTTCCGGGCTTCGAGCAGTGTACTCTTACGGATAATATTTCCTATAACCTGCTGGACTGTAAACAGATGCATTTACTGTTCCGCGAAAGGCTGCCCAATGAGCGATATCTGAAGAAACAGCTGAGTATCGCCATGTTCTTTTACTGTGCGGGAAACCGTTATTACGAGTATTTGCGCAGGCAGTATCCTGACATCCCTTATCTGAAAACGTTGCCGGACTGGCAGGCAGGAGCGGACGAAGAGATAATGGATGAGAATGCGGAGGTTCTTTGCGGGGCATTCCAGGAAGTACTCCGCGAATGCGAGATGCAATTTTAGGATCAGCAAGTATAAGGAAACGCTGATTAAAGGGTTTCCCGCACCGGATTTATTCCCGCGTGGTCTTTGATTTATCGCTGTTGCGGACAAAGTGAACAGCAATGAATTACCTTTTTCCAATTTCCGGATATGCCTGCAGTAAAAGTGCGCGGGTTTCTTCGTACAGCTGCAGGGAACAGACTCCGCAGCTGTGGATGACCCAGTTCTTTTCCTGTCCGGGAACAACAATTTTATAGCCCGCCCGGCGAAATTCCATACATTGGGATACATCATAAAAATGCCAGCCCTGAAACAGATCTTCCCGCCAGGGCAGGTCATACTGAGTTGCCATCAACAGGCCATCCAGCGCTTCCACCTCCAGCACTCCCTGTCTCAGCAGCCGGATATTACTCCCTCCATGCTGGTCCGGTAAATAGACGCTGCCGCATCTTTCCCCATGCCACATAATGCCGTCGCTGGCCAACCGTTCCGTTCCCAAAGTGCCTATCATGCCGATGCGTTCATTCTGTTGGAACAGTTCCAACAGCTTATCCAGAAAGTAAGGCTCCACAATAAAGCTGTCCTGATGCAGGTAAATCTTGTACCTGTCATCGGAAGCCATCATTCCTTCATTATAGCCGGATGTCATGGAAGCGGCATCCGTAATCGTGATCAGTTCGGTCTCATATCCTTCAGGGACATGCAGCAGGCTTAAATAAAGAATGCATTCCTGCAGCTGCAATTCATCATTAGTGCATATGATAAAACAAAATTTCCGCTCGTTCATTTTAAATCACCTGCCGTAGTTCCTCTATGATTTCCTGTGCTTCAGGAGAGGAATCTTTTATTTCCCGCAAAAGCTCATGGGCTCGCTTAAACTGCTTCCCCTGTATCCAGCAGCGGGCTTCCGTCAGAAGCAGTTCTTCCGCGCCGGGGTATTTTGCCCGGGCGTATTGCAGTAACAGCACTGCATTGGGCAGTTCCATCCGGCGAATGAGTTCCCGGGCGATAGAAAGAAGGTTCTGTTGTCCATTTTCCGTCCTGTTTCTGACGATGATTCCCAAAGCGATGCCGCTGACTTTCTGTTCCATAAGCCAATCCATCAGTTCCTGACAGTATGGTTCGGGGACATTATTTTCGATTCTCAGACCGTAATACTCTATTTTTCGGTGCTTCTGCTCCAGCTCGTCGAGGCTGTGGACCTGATAGAAAATATCCTCCGATATTTTCAGGGCGGGGAGTTCCTGCTTCTCTGCTTCCCAGACAGTCAAAAAGTGCCGGAGTCTGATCAGCTGGTTATCCATGACATATAATTCCTGATATTTCTGATCCTGTTCCAGAAAAAGAGCCAGCGCCTTGATGTCAGAGTAAGCTGTGCCCGCAGCCAGCCGACTGTTGATTTCCTGCTTCAGCCCTGCTATTTCCTGATATTCTTTTTCTAAACTCATAATCTCTTTTCCCTGTGTCAGTTGCTGCCTGAAATTGCGGCAGCGATGGACTGTTCGTAAGATTCCTGCTGCTTTTTATAAAATGGATATTCGTGGTCACTGTACTGGACAGGAGTCATGTAATCACCAAACATTTCGGTCAATACGGCATCATAATCGATGGGGACGGGAAGCTGAACCTGTTCAAAAGGCAGGTAAACGTATTCACGGTACCATTCTTTTCTCAGAAAGCGTTTCCTTAATGAATGGTATGCCATATTGGTTATGAAAGGACTTCCGGAATTCTGATAGGCCTTTCCGATCATGGCAGCTGTTTTGAGCAGCTGGTTTTGGACATTTTTGCTCCGGTCGATCTTAATATTACAGAGGTCTTCAAGGTCTGGTATGATTTCCTCTACATCCGAGGGAATCACATCATAATCACGGCCGGGAAAATAAACGGCGGTAAAAAGATCGGTGAATGAGCTTTCCAACTGTGGATTCTCCGGCAATTCATCCAGGGGGAAAATATCAATTCCTACCGCATAGGGACAGCCATGGAAGTCTGCAAGACGTTTCTTGTCATAGCTGACAATATTTGAGTTGACAATACGTGCAAAGAGTTGAAGCCATTCCACATCGGTATTCAGGTCAAGAATCAGGTATTCCTTCGGTAATTCTTTCGGGGCAATGGCAAAAAACTTATCATAGTCTTCCCGCAGCATACAGATATCAATGTCGTCGTCCCAGGGGATGAATCCTTTGTGGCGTACTGCCCCGAGCAACGTGCCCCAGTCGGCAAAATACCGCAGTCCATGTTTATTACATATTTGTTCGATGACAGCCAGTACCTCCAATTGGGCGGCCCATGCGCATTTCATCATGGGCTCAATGTAAAAGCCGTCTCTGGTTTCTCCAAGAAAAAAATCCTTTGTAAATGTAAGCATATCTCATTCTCCTGTTCCAGTTTCCGGTTTAGTCAATATTTTGTGTGGAAGTCTGTAGTTTTGACAGCACGGTTTTCATATAGATCTCCTGCTGCTTTTTGTAGAAAGGATATTCGTGGTCAGTATAGCGGACGGGAGTCATATAATCGCCAAACTGTACCGTTAACACAGAATCGTAGCCGGCGGGGACAGGAAGCTCAAACTGTTCAAAAGGCAGATAAACAGTATCCTGATACCATTCTTTCCGGAGGGACCGTTTGTATGACGCATGAAAAAGCATACAGGCTATAAGAGGGCTTCCGGAATTCCGGTATAACGTTGAAACGTTTTCCGACACCTTGAGCATCTGGTTCTGTATGTCTTTGCTTTTGTCCAGTTTTACCTTGCAGAGAGCCTCCCAATCCGGTATGAGTTCCTCTGTCTCGTCAGGCGCCTGATCGTAGAGCTGCGCCGGAAAATAAACCATGCTGAAAAATTCCGTGAAAGATTCTTCCTGCCGGGGATCCTCCGGCAATTCATCCAGGGGGAAAATATCCACTCCCACTACGTAAGGACAGCCGTGGAATCTCTGGAGCCGTTCCGCGTCATAACTGACGGAACCGGCATTGATGACACGTGAAAAGAGCCGTGTCCATTCGGTAGTGGTATTCAGGGAAAGGATCTGGTATCCATCCGGCAGTTCCTCCGCCGCAATGGCAAAGAATCTGTCGAAATCCTCCCGCAGCATACAGATATCGATATCATCATCCCAGGGAATGAAGCCCTTATGGCGCACTGCACCCAGCAATGTGCCCCAGTCGGCGAAATACCGCAGTCCGTGTTTGCGGCAGATCCGGTCGATGGAAGCCAATACCTCCAGCTGGGCAGCCCAGGCGCATTTCATGGCGGACTCGATAAAAAAGCCCTCCCTTGTTTCCTCCTGAAAGAAATCTTTTGCAAATGTAAGCATATGATTTATTTCCTTTCGTTATGAATAAAGTCTGTAACAGATCAATCAGACAGCTGTGCCGTCCGGAACATTTCCCGGATCCTGTCCGGATAAGCGAAGTCCCGGCAGACGCGCCGGTACCCGTTTTGCGCGATCTCCCGGCGGAGATCTTCATGATTTAGGTAGAAATCCGCTTTGGCAAAAGCATCTTCCATGCTTTCATACATGATCAGATCCGTTCCGTCCTCAAAATATTCCGCAAGCTCCGGCTGGAAATTAGAAAGCAGTGCGCCCTTTGCACCCATGATATCCAGCGAACGCAGGGGAATGCCGGACCGGATGCTTTTTAAGGCAGGGCAGAGGTTGAGTCTGCTGCAGCGGAAGACGCCGGGCATCTCCGTATGGTATTTTACGGGGCCGCAGGACTTTACCGGCGTGGCAAAATCATAGGAGACGGTAGAATAAAAATGGGTATTGTAAAGTCCGCCCATCTGCTCCAGCAGGAAAGTCCTCTCCAGATGTGTGATCTGGGCGGCAATGGCATAGGATAAGCCGCGGCGGTTTAAGGACAGAGTGGTCTGCCCTATCCGCCGGTAGGATTCGTTCAGGCGGTTCAGAAGGTCATCGGTGACCGCTTCCTCCAGGAAATAGTATCCGTAGATTCGCAGCTGGGCCTGCAGGAGTCCTTCGATATAGCCCTTGACATAACTATCCGCGGGGTAGAGCAGGGTATCCAGCGGAGACTCGTACAGATGCCCCACAAAGGACACATCCGCCTGCCATGCCGCAGTCTGGGCGGGGGTAAACCGCAGGGTGTCCAGACGTTTTGTATTTACCGCCAACGGGAGATGGAATACCTGCGTATATCCTTGAGCCTGATATTGTGCCGCTTCCATGCGGTCAAACAGGAAGATATAGTTAGTCTCATAGGAAAAGTAATCCTTCAGGCGGTCCTCCAGCGGACTGTCATAGCACCAGGACAGATATTTGAGACCATATTTATGGCACAGCTGCGCCACCAGCGGAAAGAAATTCACGCTGATGACCAGGTCATAAGAGTTTTCTGTCAGATATCCGGAAAAGCGGTGTATGAAGAAATCATCCTCATATTTATCCGGAAAATGATAATAGACAGTCTGACAGCTATGGCCGGCCTGCTTCAGATAATATAAAAGATCCCGGTGGGTATAACTGCCCATGTCATAAAAAAGTATTTTCATATGTTTGCCCCTCTGCATCACAAAGCGATGGCAAGCCAGTGCAGGCTGGCTTGAATTCTGCGTCAGCAGAATCATTGTACCATGGTTTGCTTTTTATGCGCAACTATCAGGAAATTTTTTTGATAACAGTTCGCAGCTGCTCAGAGCCAATTGTTACCATTAATGCATACTTAAATCTATTAAGTATGGACAAATATGCCGATATATTGTATAGTAATGAATGTAGATTAATTGTTAAGGGAACGGCATATTGTTGTACGATACAAAAGAGAGTTACAGGAGAGTAAC
>CAYVUJ010000018.1:0-11471 GCA_964454825.1 uncultured Lachnospiraceae bacterium
TTGTTTGCTCTTGGTCGGTGCGTTAGGGGCAAGTATTACGGATATGGTTAGTATCAACTGGGAAAACGCTTTGAATACTCCCGTTCATACATATACTGCTGACAACGCGTATGACATTGTGGAGCTCGCCTTTATGCCAATTATCGAGCCCCATTCTGTTGCTGGCGAATACACCGGCACATTGCAATTTGATAGTACATTGTCTGCCGACTCTGCCGCTTCCAACAGCTGACAAAGATAACCTCCTTTGCAGCGGTCAAAACAGTAAAGGCACCGTATTCGTTACGGTGCCTTTCGCCTTTTGTGTTTATACAAGTACGGTGCTGGTATGGTGCATTTACTGTTTACACCGAAGTTCTGACGATCACCGTGCTTTCCTTCCTGATGTCCTCGGCTTCTTCTGGCGTCCTGGCCGCGATCATAATTGTAATGACGCCTGGCTGAAGTTCTCGGCTGACGTAGGAAGGTGTTTCGGTTTCGTCGATGGTGATCAGGTAACGGATCCGCTTTTCCGGGTTCTGCGCCTGCGCGTTAAATTGAATAACCATCTGCCGCACCTCCTTAACCCTTTACGCTCGTTGCAAACAAGCTTACCGCTGTCATAAAGCCGTTGATGAAGGCGGTCTCTTCGATCTGGTTGTTGTATGCGTTTAGGCTGGCTTCGACCTTCTTGTATTCCTTTGTGGGGAGCATTTCGAGTAGGATGTCAGAAACTGTGTCGTATAGTTTGCGAGCGTTCTCGGTTTCCGGGGAGTAGTCCTTTCCGTTTGCGTAGGCATTGAATAACATTTTGATTTCGTTCATGATTTAGTCCTTCTTTCGAAATTTTTCCGTTTCCGAAGGCTACGAGGTTGCCTTTCGCAGCCGTTATCGTCCGCCGGCTTTCCCGGTGCGCTGACCGCTTCCGTTCGACTTGCACTGTCGTATTCTGTTTTATCCTCGGTTCCTTCGTTGTCGGTATTTGCATTGTACTATATTTCGTACAGAATTGCAAGGGACTTCTCGACATTAAGGAGTGGATTTTCCCATATTCTCGGAATTAGAGAATCTTCTTTGCGTTCCTGCTCGGTGTTTGCTCATTGTACTTGATATCGTACAAAAAATATGATATAATTAACTACAGAATTATCCGGAAAAGAGGTTGATTATGGCTATTTCTTTTCAGAAGCTCGACAAAATCATGCAGCTGAAGGGCGTCAAAAAATACGATCTTCGCAAAGCGGGCGTGAATGCGAATATTCTCGATAAGGCTCTGCAGGACGGAAACGTGGACACTCGTACCATCTCGAAGCTGTGTAGGCTTCTGGATTGTCAACCAGGCGATATTATGGAATATGTGGAGGATGTGAAATGACGCTTTTTGAAAAAATCGACGAAAACAAGGCTTTGATTGATACAGTGCGCCCTCTCGAAGGTGAAATGCTGAAACAGACCCGCGATTATTACCGCATTGGGATCACGTGGTCATCAAACGCCATTGAAGGAAATACACTGACCGAGAACGAGACGAAAATCTTGCTTGAAGACGGTCTGACTGTCGGTGGAAAACCTTTGAAGGATATCTATGAAGCTGTTGGTCATGGCGCTGCTTATGACTATATGTTCTCTCTTATGAATAACGGTACAATAACCGTTCCCGATATTCTTCATTTGCATCGTCTTTTCTATCAGTCCATCGACGCTGAAAATGCCGGAAGTTTCCGCAAAATACCGATTTTTGTTTCCGGTTCCGATTATGTCTTTCCTGCTCCCGAAGAGGTCAGCAGAGAAATGGATCGTCTCGGCGAGTGGATGAACAATGAGAGGGATGGATTTCACCCCGTGGAGTTTGCTGCGCTATTGCATCTTAAATTCGTTACGATTCATCCTTTCGTTGACGGAAACGGTCGGACGGCGCGGCTCCTATTGAACCTTGCACTTATTCAGTGCGGATATTTGCCGGTTATAGTGCCGCCGATCCTGAAACTTGATTATAACGGTTTCATTCGCCGCTATCAGAATACCGGAGATAAGGCTCCCTTCGTTCAGTTCATCTGCGAGCAGGAGCTGGAAACACAACGGGAAATGTCCCGGTTGCTACACCTGAAAAAGTAAAAGTGCAGGCGGTTCACCGTGAAAAGTGTCCGCCTGCTTTTTTCAAACCGTCACAAAGGCGTTTTCCTGCCCTCTGACGGCGTTTTCTATTTTGTGCGAAAGTTATCTCGCTGATATTGTTTCGTTCGATTCGGGCGCATCTGGCGCGTTCTGTGATGGTCTTCGTGCTTACTCTCTCCAGTAGCTCTCTTTGGCGAGCGTGGTTGCCTTCGGCGGTGCTGACATGAGGGGGTTATCCATGAGGTAGAGGATCCCCTGCACCAGCGCGTCCGTGGTGTCTTTGAAGGTGCCTTTCGGAAAAATCAAAAGGTCGCGGATCAGGTCGTCTACCCACGGGTGCGTCTTCGGGTCTGGAAAGTGAATATTTCCCGCCTCGAAGTACGGGGTCACGCTGATCGCGCGTTCTTCTTTGCTTCCTTTCGGGTTAAATTCCACCATTCCGGCGATCTCTTTTTTCAGCAGGTCGACGATGGCGGGTCCGTTCACCTTGTTCTCGACGACCTTCGCTCTGGCTCGCGGCCATTTTCCCGATAGGGTACGGGCGACGCTGCCGCTCACGTTCTGGTTTTCGGTGCTTTGTCCTCTACTTAACCTCTCGATTTTCACCCCGACATCCGCCAGCCGTATGAGGTCGGCTGCGGAGATTTCCTCCTCTGGTATTTTCAGGAGGCGCGATGTGGCTTTGCGGATCATCTGCGCTCCGAGTAGTGCGTGATCTTCGGTCATTTTGAAGATGGCGCTTTCGTGCGCCTGCCGTACTCGCCGTTCGAGGTCGAGGTCGTAAGCCTCGCACCGTGCGCCCCAGGCGTATGTGACGGAGAGTTGTTCGAGCGGTCTTTTGGTTTTCAGTCCCAGTTCGTTTGCCAGCTTCTGCAGGCTGCGTTTCTTTATCTTCTTGCCGAAGGTGATGCCCTTGCCGGTGTCCTGCTCCGGCTTGCCGTCGTATGCCATATCGCGGTATAGGCAGAATTTCGTGTACTGGTCTGCGCTCTCGTTTGGGAGCTGCTCCCAGATGTCCTCCGGCATCTCACGTTCCATCTGTTTCTTCGGCGCGGTTTTCTTTTTGGTGCTGGTGGCTGGTTTCTTTTTCGGTGTGGTTGCCATTGTCGTGTCCTCCTTTCTAATCGTCCGCCTCTACATAGCACAAAGCACACCTGCAGCGCGGGTGCGCTGGTGGTGTTTGCTTTTGCCCTGCGTAGAGCGATCTGCCTTTGAATTGAAACGTGTCGCCGAGTTCGATTTCCACGCCGTCAAGAGCGCCGCAAATGTCGCACACTATAGAGAAAACCTCCGTATCGCTTCTGACCGAGCCGTCCGAGTTCTTTTAATGAATTGCTCATGGTTGTGTCCTCCTTTTACCCGCTTTCTTTTGGTCTTTTTCGTATTTTTGATCTATCGTCAGCTTTCTGAAAACAATATCTTCCACGATGGATGTTCCTGAATTAAAAAATGCTGTCACTCCTTTATGAGCGCCATCGGAAATATAGTATTGAGTTTTCTCATAAAACTGATGATATGTATTCTTTATTATGGGATTTAATCGTAACTGTTGAGCCGCTCTTTCGATGCGATGATGAACCGCAGCCTGGGAAACGTGCATATCTCTTGCAAGCTCCGCCTGTGTTTTGCACTTGTAAGCGTATTCACGGAATAAATATCGATCGCAGGGGTCTTTGATTTTTTCTATCTGATCCAAAATCAAGCGTACAGCATCATCTTCTTCTACTTCGATAAAATCTGCTGCCGCATTTGGGTCTGGGCTAATCTCGCCGACGGTTGTATCTTCATCTTCCTTAATTGGCGCGTCAAGGCTTCCTGCGTGAAAAACCGGATCATTGCGTTGCCTCTTGGTTCGTCCGCCGGTTACAAGTGTACAAGCTTTTTCTATGGCGTAATCCATGAAAGTCATAAATTGCGCCCCTCGATCTGGCTGGTAGTCCTGAACCGCTTTGTAAAACTGTAAATAGGATTCCTGGATAAGATCGTCAAATTCGCACCTTGACTTGACCGTCTCGTTCCCGTTCCAAAAATCAGAACATTTCCGAATGACCAGTCGATAGGTATAATGCCATAATTCGGGTAGGAGGTCTTTGTCTTTCTTGGCTTTGACCGCAAGCACAGAAACTTCATTCAATTCGTAATCGCCAAATGCTCCATCTGCCTTTGAAATCAAAATTTTCCCACCCTTCAAATGTTCTTTTAATTCGGGCAAAATCCCACGCCGGAAGTATCCAGCTCCCTCCCGTGACCGTAAACACAGTCGCCTATATTTTGCCCTGCAAATGCCTTTAGGTCGCCGACTAATTGCCAATTATGCAAATACGCCGTTAAGCAGCCCCTTTCACGGGCATATTTGCAAAGATTCGAGCGAGGCGCTCTGCCAGTTCGTCTCCGATATCGTCCACCATTTCGCGGATTCGGGCTTTCAGGATCGCTATGATGCTTTCTTCGTCTGCGCCGCTGTTTCTGGTCTCGATGATGAATTCAGGGGAGAGTTCGATCTTGATGTCGAAGTGGTTTCCGCCGCTGCCGGTCTCTACTACTTTTCTTGCCGTATCTCCGGCTTCGTTTATTTTGGCTCCGTAAACATTGACTACTGTGCCATATACGGTCGCTGTGGTGCAGTTGGTCACCAGATCGCCGAGACTGCTGCTTCCGCTGCTGTTTCCGCTACCTTTGTTGAATAGGCTGGTAAGGTCATTCAGCTTTCCGGCCAGTCCCGTGATGAGGTTGAAGCCGACGATTGCGCCGATGCCGATCACGATTTCCTTGTTGTTTTC
This sequence comes from uncultured Lachnospiraceae bacterium, assembly GCA_964454825.1. GTDB lineage: Bacteria > Bacillota > Clostridia > Oscillospirales > CAG-272 > UMGS1312. The sequence continues at coordinate 4,875 of CAYVUJ010000018.1, forward strand.
CGCCCACTCTTTCAGGGCCTCGGTGATCTTCTCGGTGTCGAAGCCTTTCTTGAAGCCTTCGATGAAGGCACCGCCGACGCTGGTTCCGTCCGCTACAGTCTGACTGATGTCGATGCCGAGAAGCGCGAGCAATCCCTGCGTCAGTCCTGTTCCGATTGATTCGCCGACACGTCCCATTTTGTCCGCAAACCACGCCTTGCCGGTACTGTCCCACCATTCGCTGAACGGCTCTGCGATGATCTTGTTCCACGCGATCTTGATCTTGCCGAAAAAGTCAGCATCTTTGAATTCCTTGCTGCTGAATACCCCGCTCGCTTTCCGAATTCCTCCACCCTCTCGATGGCGGTGTCAATCCATTCTTCGAGGGTTGGCATGAAGTCCTCCAGCCACGCTCCGGCTTTGTCGGATACGCTCTCCATGAGCCGGGAAACGGACGGCATCTTGCTGTTCAACATTCGGAAGAAGCCGGTCACGCCGGGGGTCAATTTCTCGCCTATTAGCTTGCTAATATCGCCCCACGAGTTCTTCAGACGCGTCATCTGCCCGGTCGGTGTGTTGTTCATGGCTTCTGCCATGCCCTCCCAGTTCTCTTTGATGATACTCTCGATCACGGCGATCTTCTCCATGTCGGTACCGGAATCAAGAATTTTCTTCTGCATATCCGTGACTTCGAAGCCCTTCTTCGTCATTGCGTCGTAGGCTCCTGTAGTCATTTTGGCGAGGTTGGTTGTGTAGTCGATGATTTCCTCTGTGGTAAGCTCCACGCCGCCGGACATACCGGCTGCGTAGTCTGCCACGGTGTCCATCATCCTGACGATTGCGTCGCTGTCCTCGAAGTAGGTTGCGAGTTCCGCAGCCGCTCCGGTGAAAGCGTCGCTTGTGTACATAGTCGCCGCTTGGATGGCGTCGGCTTTGTCCAGAATTTTCTGGATCCCGCTTTCATCAATTCCCATGTTCTTCGCAGATACTTGAAGCTGTGTCAGCATTCGGGATGATTCTGCCGACGCAGCCAGCGCATCTTTGACCGTTAGTCCTCCAAGGATTGTTGAAACTGCGCTTGATACTCCGAGTAGTTTTCCGAGGACGGAGATCATCGACTTTACCGGCGCGGTCACTTTGTCGATTGCACTCACGGTGAAGCTCCACGCCTTTCCAGCCACGCCCTTGACGGTGGTGCCTATCTTGCTTACGACGCTGGTTACTTTGTCGACGGCTTCGATGGCGACTTTCCACTTGGTCTTGTTCATTTCGTCGAGGCGTTTCTTCGTCTTCTCGTTCTGCTTATCGAACGCGGTCATTTTGCTTTTTGCGGAGCTGACGCCGGGATCGGTATTATCCTTGACATTGATTGGAATTTCAATACGAAATACCTCTGCCATGTTGTTCACCTCCTTTCACTTGGCGATATTAGGGCTTTGGATTTTCGTATTGATTTTGGTTCTCCCGCTGCCGATCTCGTCGGAATACATAGTCAACGATTTCTACCGTTTTTTGCAAAGCGCAAAGCACATCACGCACGGCGAAAATGCTTCCAGGCGCAATTTGGGTAAGTTCCGCCTTCACACTTGCAATGAGATCGGCTATTTCTTCCGATTCCGATTTTCTGTTAGCCTCCATTGCAGCAAGTTCTCGCGCTTTTTGCTCCTCGGCAAGTTTTTGCCGTATTTGGTGTCGCTCCATAGCCGCTTTGCGACTTTCTTCCATAAGCTCGTCTTTGGTTTTTCCACCTAAAAAGTCAGACATTTTTCCACCTCCTCTCTAAGTTCTTTGTGTATACATTTGCAAATGACTTCGGATAAAAAGGCGGTTTCATCTGGAGCGGTCACGGAAAAAGCATCAATTCCGAAAATCAACACGCGCAATGTTCCGACGCCCTTTGAAATGTCCTTAAAAATTGTCCTTTTGGCAATATGAAGTTGTTCTGATATTTGTAAAGCTGTCAGCGTGGGAATCGAAAAGTAAGAGAGTAAAAGGACATTGAAAGCCCTCTTATCTGTATCGTTCTCGGCTGACAGTTGATATTTGCCCATTGCTTCGGCGAGTATTCTCTTTTCCTGATCACTGCATTTATTGGCTTTGTATCTACGGAGCATTTGCCGGACTATCTTTTCTTTTCCTCGGTCTGGATGTAAGTAGCCCGAAAAATCAAATATCTGAGTAGATATCCGTTCTGTAGCGGTGTCATTCATCTTTGAAACCTGCAGATGTTCTTGATCCTGTGTGTTTCCGTTCACATCGCGTTCCCTCCTTTGCGAATCAGCAGCTGTAGTGTCTTCTTCATTCTGACTTAAATCCTGCGGGGGTTCCGCTGCCGCTCTTTCGGCTCTGGAAATCGGGGCTGACAATGCCGCCGCTATCAGAGCGCTGCCCAGCTTCTCCATTGTTGCTCACCTCCTTGATCTTGATCTCGTCGTCCCATCGTCCGGCGTTGAGCCACGTTGCAGGGTGTGGAATAAAGCGCCCACTCTCTCGCTGCCAGTCCTCGCCGCGCTTCTGAAGCTCTATTGCCTTCATGATCTTCTCGAACAGCGCCGCGTTGGGTTTGACTTTCTTCCAAGCCTTCAGCGCGGATTGTTTTGCCTTCTTGTTCGGGTAAGCTTCCCAGAAGGTGTTGAAAAGCTCATCAGAATGAGAATCCACTTTTACACTGCTCCGGCTCTGCGAGCCGCCGGCATGATTGGTATCATTTCCTGTACCATTATCAGTTTCATTTTCTGTATCATTATCTGTATCTGGTTTTTTTGGTTTACCGGAAAACCGTTCGGTTATTTTGGGTTTTGTTGGGTTTTCTTCCTGTTGTTCTGACTCCTGCGACTTTCGCGGTCTGCCGCCTTTTGCGCCGTTTTCTCGGTTTATGGCACAGCGTTCTTCGTATTTTACATTGTCTCGATCCATCTGCGCCTTTATGAAGGAAAATGCCATTGCCGCCATCCCTGACAGCTGCGGCGTTTTCTTTGATTCCGCATAATCAAAAAGTGCAATAAACAGCTTTCCGCGCTCTTCATCAGATAATAATTCGAGATGCTGTTTGTAATCGCAGTACATCAGAAAGGCTTTTTTGCGTTCGGCTTCCAAGCCCCAGCACCTCCTTGTGGTAATTTTGAAATCAAAGAACGGCGATTGATACCGCTTCAATCACCGCAAGGATCATAGCGGCGATCATGAAAAAATATTGGTTCTCTGACTTTCTCTGATTCAGAGAAGCGAAAAGGTATAAACTCATAAAAGCAATAAGTATGACTTGCAATGCTGTTTTCACTTCTGTACCTCCTCTCTCTGAACGTTTTCCGCGATAACATTTTGCTGGAAGGAAAGCTGCATCTGATCTTCGCTCTGCTGTAACAGCTTTCTTGCGGTCTTCAGGGCGTAGAAAATGGATTTTGCTCGGTGTTCCTCCTGCTTGATAAAGCGGCGAACCTCTCCGGCGTTTTGCGGCCGGTAATATCCGCCGCCCTTCTTGGTGCTGGATAGAATTACTTCGCCCTGCACACGCAGCCTGCGAATATCCCGGCGGAGTGTTCTAATGTCTCCATATCCGGCTGCTTCCATCAAATCGACGGTTGATATGGCGTTTACCTGCCCTCTCGGAATGACATTCTTCAGTTTTGAAAAGGAAGGCGTTACTTGCTGCTGCATTTATACCGCCTCCTTTGCCACCTGCTCGATAGCTTGAAAGATGGTCTGTTTCCGCTCATCGGATAATTCTCGGCGAAGCAAGCGCGAGAAACAGGAATCATTCATTCCGATTGCCTCCGCGACCATCCACAGCTTCACACCAGCCTCACTTGCCGCTTTGCGAATGTCCTCATTTGCCTTTTTAGTCATGACTGTTCCTCCTTTTGCTGTTGTTGTTGACATTTTCAAATGTACATGGTATAATGTCTACAACAATAATAACAAAATTTACGCCTTATATCAAGATAGTTCCTATTTGTTTTGCGGACTGTCTACAAATACGATTTTTCAAAAAACAAACTGTCGAAAGGGGGGCGCATCCATGTCCTTCTCCGTGATAATTGAAAAAGACGGCTTTTCCGCAAGGGATGAAACCGGCACAACCATTGACACGCTGAGATTTGGGGAAGTTATCACACGAGTTGGTCGCTTCGACCCTGCGTCCTTGTGTGTTGTGTATGACGATCCGGTAACGCTTACTGATCAGGTTTTCGCCGGGCTTCATAGCGCAGGCTTCGGCACGCTTCTCTCTCGATTGATAAGCGAGCAGGCACCTGCGGCTTATCGTTCTTGTATAGAAGACCCGGAGAAGGATGCGCCGCTGCCTGAATTGATTTGTGAGGAGCTGGGATTCGTCGCCATTCGTGCGCGTGTTCTCTGCTGCCTGCTGTCTGATGAGCTTCTGAATTGCGCGAAATCTCGCCGTGAAATCATAGAGCCGCTGCTTGGATCCGTGAAGCTGTCATGCTCTTTCCTTTACGAAGGAGAAGATATTAAAATTGCTTATTCTATTTCTGATTTAAGCAGTCTTTTGATTCTGGATACACTGTACTGCAATCAGAACGGCATCCGCTTGAACAAGTGCGAAAACTGCGGACACTTCTTCTTGCCGACGACCCGCTCCGATGAGAAATATTGTCCATTCCGTGATGCGGATAGTCGCGAGTGCCGGAAAGTCGGATACGAAAACAAAGTAAAGGCTTCGGAGCTGGGAGCGCTTTATCGAAAAATTTACAAGACCCAGAACAGTCGCAAAAATCGAAACCTGCACAACGTTAAGGATGCCGATCACCGGTTCTCGCGTTGGGTGAAGTATGCCTGTGACTTGAAAGTCCAATGTGAACGAGGGAAAATTTCGTTAGATGAATTTGAGGCTTTGGCTTCCGATCCTTTTTGGTTAAAAACAAAAAATCCGGGTTTTGCCCCGGATAAGGTATGAGGTATAAGGTATAAGGTATAAGGTTTAAGGTTTAAGGTTTAAGGCTGTGTCTGTACTGTGCAAACACGGTGTTTGTCTGGTGCTTCTTGTAAAACCACTTTTTTCTGGAGGTGTTTTCTTTGGCTTTGAAATTCAATCTGATTTGTTCAGGCTGCCATCAACGTTATTCTGCAGATGTTCCGAGTGAAGCCGGTACCCACACCGTTTATTGCCCTCACTGTTCTGCTCCGTATGATGTAACGGTTAATCTGCCGAGTAAGAAGACGGGTAAAGCTGCGCCGGTATCCGGTTCCGCTGCTGTGGCCGCGAAGGTTCGGCGGTGTGAGATAGTGTCGGGCGTCGCGTGGATCATCATTGGTCTGATTCAATGCATCGCCGTCTTCACAGCTGCAGCTGGTGTTTGGAACATCATCAATGCCATAGTCTCGCTGCGGAACGCGAAAAACATCCAGCCCGGCAGTCCTGCGGTCGTTTCGTATTTCGACCAGCGGAAGGTCTGGCTGATCGTCATGGCCGTCGTGAATATCATCCTCGGCGGTGTCGGCGGTGTTCTGCTGGTAGCGTTTAATTGGTACGTCCGTGATTATGTCCTGCAGAATCGTGCAGCCTTTGAAATGTAACGGTATTTGTATGCTATAAACACAAAAAAGCACCGTTCCTGTCTGGTAAAGGCACAGTGCAAGAAAAGGGGGGAGATTGTATGTCGGTATATAAGGACGAATATGGGAGAAAGACGTGGTATTGCAAAATCCGCTATACGGACTGGACTGGCACCGTTCGCCAGCATAAAAAGCGCGGCTTCCTGAAGAAGTCCGACGCCTTGCAATATGAGCGTGAATTTCTCGCAAAGCAAAAGGGCGGCTGCGATATGAGCTTCGGCAGTCTGGTGGAGCTGTATATGGCCGATTGTAAATCGCGGCTTCGTCAAACAACCTACGAAGGAAAAAACAATATAATAAGTCTGAAAATTCTGCCGTTCTTCTCAAAACTTCAAGTGAGCGCAATTTCGGCGTCGGATATTCGGAAATGGCAGAATGCGCTCCTTGACGATCCGGCAGGGTACTCCCAGACCTATCTCAAGACAATAAACAATCAGCTTTCTGCTATTTTTAATTTCGCTGTGAAGTATTATGGACTTCCAAAGAATCCCGCAGCTGTTGCCGGGTCCATTGGTAAAAAGAACGCCACGACGATGGAATTCTGGACGCAGGAAGAGTTTCAACGTTTTTCCGAAGCTATTTCTGATAAGCCTGCATCTTTCGCTATGTTCAATATGCTGTTTTGGACTGGTATGCGGTCTGGCGAGATGCTGGCGCTCACTCTGAACGATATAAATTTCAACGCGAAGACAATTTCGATCACAAAGACCTTTGCTCGCCTGAACGGTCAAAATATTATTAATCCGCCGAAAACGCCGAAGAGTAATCGTGAGATAACTGTTCCGGATTTCCTTCTGGAAATCATAAAGGATTATGCGGATCGTCTGGCCGACTATGAGCCACAGGACAGGCTGTTCGATTATACGAAGTATCACCTGAACAAGGAAATGGAGCGGGGCTGCAGCAGATCCGGCGTGAAAAAATCCGTGTCCACGATATTCGTCATTCCCATGCGTCGCTCCTCATCGAGCTGGGATTCACTCCGCTCTTGATATCAGAACGACTTGGTCATGAAAATATCGAGACGACCCTGCAAACGTACTC
>CAYVUJ010000019.1:0-2839 GCA_964454825.1 uncultured Lachnospiraceae bacterium
TGGGCTGTTAGAGCCGCGGCGTGACCGAGCCGCAGCGAGAACAATGTCCCTCTGGTGGGGTGTGGGGTGAAACCCCACAAAATGGGGTTTGGTGTACATGGCATGAAGTTTGCGTATACCGGCCAATTTACGTGCCAATGTACTGGAGAAATGCCGTTTTACGGCATTTCTCCGTGAATGACGCTTTGCGTCATTCTTCCCCAGCCTATCAGGAACTTCAATGAGTCCCAACATCTCAGGCCCTTGTACTTCCGGCAAAGCCGGAAGTACAGCGAAAGAGGCACAAGCCTGAGCGCAAATGGAGTCTGTGCTTCACCTCATCATTGTGCAAAGACCGTGGTTGCTGCTCGGGCTTCGCCCTCGGGCAGGATCTTGCAAGGTTGGGTCTTGCCCAAACCCATTAGGGGCGTTGCCCCTGAACCCCTACACGGCATGAAGTTTGTTCTGCCCTGCCAATTCACTTGCCGTGTAGCGCAGAATGCCGCTTTGCGTCATTCTGCCCGAGCCTTATCCGTACTCGGTGTCCCCCACACCCCCGAAACAAGGAGTCTGTACAAACCCATTGTTCAGGGGTGCAGGGGACGCGTATATCATCCGCTACTCAATACAGATCATGTTTCCCATGGTGCCGCGATTGCCCTTGGTGGCGCGGTGCGAGTGGAAGCGCGCGCACCCGGTGACGGTGCATATCCCCGCAACGTCGATGTTTTCCTCGGCGAGGCCGCCCGCGAGCAAAAACTCGCGGTTCATCGCGGCGACGTCCGCGTGGAGCGCGCCGTCATGCTCGCGGATATGACGCGTGGCGAAATCCGCTCCGGCGACCGAGATTACCTCGTCGCGCATGTCCTCGCCCACCTCGTAGTTCCCGAACGACGCGCACGGCCCGATCGCAGCGCGGATATCGCCCGCCGCAACGCCGAGCGAGCGCATGGCGGCCACTGCCATAAGCGCGATCCCCGCCGCCGCACCGCGCCAGCCGGCGTGGACAGCGCAGATCGCGGGGGATGCGTCATCACGCACTCCCGCGAGGAGGATCGGCGCGCAGTCTGCCGTACGCACGAGCAGTGCGATACCGCGCTCGGCGGTGTAGAAGCCGTCGCACTTCACCGGAGAGGGAGTGAGAACGCCCTCCCCGCGATTCGCCGCGCCGACATAGCGCAGGCGGTCGGAGTGTATCTGCGGCGCGCAGACGGTGTCGGCGGCACACGAGCCGACGGTATGCGCGAGAATGTCGATGTTGCGCCGGACGGTGTCGGCGTCGTCGCCCGTGCCGAAGGCGACATTCATGGAGGCGGTCGCCGCATTGACGCTCACCCCGCCCAGGCGCGTCGAGAACGCGTGGCGTACGCCGCTCACGCCGAGCACGTCCGACATGAGAACGTGATTATCTTCGATAAACATAAGACCTCCGAATGGGGAATTAGTGTGGAGTTTTTATGGGGGCACCGCTCAGGGTTTGGGGTATCCGCAATGAAGTCTGTCCAAACCCTCTTCCGGGGCCCGGGGGACAATGTCCCCCGGCGGAGTGCAGAGGCGGAGCCTCTGCCGGGTTCCGGGCGGAGCCCGGATGGGGCTTGGGGCGATAGCCCCAACATAACATGCCCACGTCCTTGCGGCGAAAGCCGCAAGGACAAAGAAATTTGCGCTCAGGCTCCGCCTTTCGCGCGAGCGCAACTCAGTTTACACACTGAACTTCACGTATGCGCGAAACCGGAAAGGCGCTCGGACTCCGTCCATCGCGCATGTTTCTGCGATGTTGGGGCTGCCGCCCCAAACCCCGCGATCCGGGGGTTGCCGCCCCCGCACCCCCGCTTGGGCTCCGCCCAAACCCGCCAAAGGGACTTCGTCCCTCTGGACTCCCGAAAGGGGGGGGCGCAGCCTTCATTGCGGCGAGCCCGTCGGGCTGTCCCCTATATCACAAGCCCGCCGCTCACACCGAGCACTTGCCCGGTGATAAACGACGCACGCTCCGATGCGAGAAATTCCACGGCCGCCGCCGCCTCGTCCGCTGTCCCGATGCGCCCGAGCGGCGTTTCCTCTGCGAGAGCGCGGAGAGTCTCCTCCGAGAGAGCGGCGTTCATCTCGGTGGCGATTACCCCCGGTGAGACGCAGTTGACCGTAATGTGTGACGGCCCCAGCTCCTTCGCCAGCGCCTTTGTGAGGGCGATCACACCGCCCTTTGCCGCGCTGTACGCGCTTTCGCACGATGCGCCGACCTCCCCCCACATGGAGGAGATGGTAACGATGCGCCCGCTCTGGCGCGCCACCATGTGCGGTATCACGGCCCGGCATGCGCGAAATGTCCCGCAAAGATCAGTGTCGATGATGCGCAGAAGCTCGTCGTCCGACGTGTCCTGCGCCAGCGCAAAGTGCGCGACAGCGGCCGAACACACAAGCACGTCGATGCCTCCGAGCACGCCGAGCGCCTCGTCGACCGCACGCCCGACACTGTCGGTCGAGCATACGTCGCACGAAATTGCCGCGCACGCGCATTCGTCGGCGAGAGAGCGTGCACATGCGTCGTTGTGGAGATAGGTGAATGCCACATCATCCCCCGCGCGCGCAAAACGGCGCACACACGCCGCACCGATGCCGCGCGAGCCGCCGACGATGAAAACTCTGCTCATAAATATCCTCCGAAAAAATTCCGTGCGGTGAGACAACAGAAATGCCCCGCCGCACGCGTTTCAAAAATCAAGCGCCTTTGCCCCGAGTGCCCCACGAAATACGGGGAGCTATGGCACAAGCTCCTTATAGCCGATCGCCTGACCGCCGACGCTGTCGGGCGAGAGTACGCCGTCCTCATACAGCGCGCGGGCCTCGGCCTCGAGCCCGGCCG
>CAYVUJ010000019.1:2939-11028 GCA_964454825.1 uncultured Lachnospiraceae bacterium
CGAGCATTTCGTCCACACGCCGCTCAATGCGGTCGTACAGGCGCTCGCGCGGCGTGGGGAACGAAACGAGAGCGTCGCGGTTGGTACGGTCGGTGCGGGCACGGCCTCACAGCCACGCCGCAAGGTCCGCGAGGATCAGCTCCGCGGCATTCTCGCCGCTCACATGAATCGCGTCGCGGCGTCGGCGAAACCACGTCTCCTGACGCTTGGCGTAGCGGCGCGTCGCCTGCTTGACAGCCTCTACCGCCTCGGCGAGCGTCGATCGTCCCTCGAAATACGGCACAAGCTCCTTGTATCCGATCGCCTGACCGCCGACGCTGTCGGGAGACAGCACGCCGTCCTCATACAGCGCGCGGGCCTCGGCCTCGAGCCCCGCCGCGAGCATTTCGTCCACACGCCGCTCAATGCGGTCGTACAGGCGCTCGCGCGGCGTCCACGAGAGTACAAAATAACGCACGTCGTACATCGGCGCGGCGCGAGCACTGCGGCGGTCCCATTCGGACTTCGGAATCCCGGTCGACAGATATATCTCAAGCGCACGGATTACGCGCCGTACATTGTTCGGATGAGTCGCCGCGGCACTCTCGGGATCTGCCGCGTTGAGCTCATCCCACAGCACCTGCGCCCCCTCACGCTCGGCGCGCGCGCAAAGTTCGGCGCGCATCGCCGCATCGCCGGACTCACGAGAGAGCTCCGTACCGTCGACGACGGTGTCGATATACAGCCCCGTTCCGCCGCAGAGAACGGGCAGAGCCCCGCGCGCACCTATCTCCCCGATGACACGGCGAGCCTCGTCGACATACTGCGCGAGGGAATACGGCTGGGGCGGCTCGCACACGTCGATCATGTGATGCGGTACGGCGCGCCTCTCGGCCTCGCTCGGCTTGGCGGTGCCTATGTCCATGCCCCGGTAGACCTGCATGGAATCGGCGGAGACTATCTCTCCGCCGAACGACGTCGCCGCACGGAGGGCGGCGGCGCTTTTGCCGGAGGCGGTCGCCCCGGCGATAACGATTATCTTTTGCATAATGACAGACCATCCTCATTTGGCAGTGCAGACGCGGCTGTGAATGTAATATGCGGGGGAAGAACTTGCGAGTTCGCTTTGTGAACTCAGAAAAAAGTTTCCCCCGCACCCCTTTCAAAAAACTTTGAAAGGGGTGGAGCGGAAAAAGCGACTCTCGGTGAAGTCTGCACAAATCTAATAGCCGTGAGTCCGGAGGGACAATGTCCCTCTGGCGGGTCCGGGCGGCGCCCGGGCGGGGGAGTGGGAGCGGCGCCCCGGCTTCGCACAGACTTCAACGCACAAATGTAACAGGTTTGTGCAGACTTCATTGAATGTCGTTTATTCCGCCTAACTCCTCTCAAAGTTTTTTGGTGGGGGTCCGGGGGGCCCTTTTTTTCAAAAAAGGGGCCCCCGGTCATTTTACCTTTCTTCTCTCCGCAGCCTTATACGCCAGATCGGCGAGGACGACGCCCACAAGGCCCAGCATGATCCCGAGCAGGACCGATGTGAACACGTCGGTGGGATAATGCACATACAGATACAGCCGGCTGAACGCTATCACGACAGCGAGCACGATCGCCCACACGCCCCATTTCGGACGGCGCACGGTCAGCGCTGTCGCAAACTCGAACGCGGCAATCGTGTGCCCCGACGGAAACGAGCCCGAGTCCGTCTCACGCGGGATAAGAAGCGCTATCTCGCGCAGATCGTATGGACGTATGCGCCCGACAAGCGGCTTGATCGTCAGATTGCAGATCACAAGCCCCAGAAGCAGTGCAAACGCCACCGTCAGTCCGGTCTTGCGCCATTTCTTGAAAACAAGCATCGCGATCGCACAGAGAATGAAAAATATCCCCGCGTCGCCCAGCCGTGTCACAAGCGGCATCACCGTGTCAAGAAAAGCACAGCGCAGATGCTCCTGTATCCAGTCGAGGATCGCAAAATCAAAGCTGTATACGGATTCGATCATAGAAAATCCTTTCCAAAGAGCTACGGGGACCTCAGTCCCCGCGGCAGTATTGCGGCAATATACTCTTACGCGTTGTTGATCATTCCGCAGATCTTCCACACGCCGCCGACATTCCGCCAGATCACGGTGGAATCGAAGAAATCCTTAAACGTCCGCGTTCCCTTTGTCAGCACCACGGTGAACTTCACCCGGCAGGTAAAGACATCCTCGCTGTAGCGAAGGAATTGCGACACCGACTCATCCTCGATCGCGTGGGTGTCATGATCTATCTGGAACCATGTGTACTTGCTCACATCCTGCGCGTCGAGATAGATCGCGCTCTCGGGATCGAAGTACCTTTCCACATTGCCCCAGTATTGGTCGTTCATCATCATGAGCGCGTAGCGGGAAATGGCCTCCAGCACGTAGTCCTTCTGATCCGCCTCGAGCACATCGTCGAAGAGCGGATACGCGTGGTATGCCGCGTCCTTTTCCTCATACGACACCGGAACCGAGTGTCCCTCGGGGCTGACGACCTCGATGTCGGGATCAACGATAAGCCCCTCGACCTCGTAGCGCACATACTTCACTCCCTCGATCCCCTCGGGGAGAAGCGGCGCCTCGGGACCGGATATCCCCCGCTCGGCGGCGTAGTCATCCCCCAGCGCGATACCGCCGACGGATACCGAGTAGCCCGTGGGAGCGATGAGCGTGAGCTTCTCGGTGTCATAATACACCTCGAAATCACCCTCCTCGTACATCTCCCAGCCGCGCTTCGTCTTTTTTTCGCTCTCCTTCAGCGTGAAGGAGGATATCTTATACTCGCCGACCTTGACTATGTACGTGGGCGCGCCGTTTTTCGACGCTCCCGAGGTGCAGATCATATCCGCGCCGGAGTAATGCTCGGCAAGATACGCGCGCACCGCGTCGGCGCTCTCGAAGGGATTGCCCGCCGAGCACTTTGCCGCAAGGAGCGAGAAATCGCCGGATTTGTAGTATTTTTCGAAGATCGCATCCGCCACGCGCTTGGGCTGGGCCGCCTCGTAGTCGGCGAGGAAGCCGTTCAGCCACCACACGCCGATCACACAGGCGATCAGCAAAAGGGCCACGACGGTGAAATATATCTTATAGAAAAGCGGCAGCTTCTTTTTCATCTCCGACCTCATTTCACTATAAAGAATGTGGGGATAGTGCGCGGATTGGTGAACGCCTTGTAGCGGTTCACGAGCCCCATCTCCTGCCATTCGTCGAGCTGGCTCTTGTCCACGTTGTATTTGTCGTACCAGTTGCGGTAATAGAGCATCGACGACGATCCGCCGTCGAGCAGACCCGCCGTGATCGCGCCGTACTTCGCGAAGGTGTCGATAATGTCGTTTTTCGTCGCGCCCATGGAGCTGGCGGTACGGCCGTCGGTGACGAGGAACATCACGGTGCCGTCGGCGAGCTGGCCGATGCCGGTGCGCTGCGCCACGCCGGTGTTGGAATCGGCGTAGTAATAGGTGACGTTCTCCCCGTCGTTTGTGATCAGGGTGTTGCCCGTCTGGAAGGCGACTGCATCGCGCACGCCGGCGGCGTCCGCCTGCTCGCGGGTCGTGCCCTCCTCGACATAGAGCTTGTTTTCCTTCGTGAAGCCGATGAATGTGCGGCGCAGACCGTCATCCCAGACGCATTTGCCGCCCGCGTAGGTCAGACCCATGGGGTTTGAGCCGGTCTGGACGCCGTTGTCCGGGAACTCGCCGCCGTTGATCGCGGCGATCGCGCCGTATTTGTCGGCGATCTCAAAGATGCGCTCTGCGTAGCTGAAGCTCTCGTCCGAGATCGCCACGCTGACACGGGACGGGTCCTTTATAAGAAGGGCATAGCCCTTGAAGGTCTTGCCGTTCACGTTTTCGTAGATCATGCCGTCGATCGCCTTCGCCCAGCGGTCCTCGGAGATCACCGGCTGCGCGTCGCCACCCTCGGATACGTCGGTGATGGGGCGCACGTCGGTGACGACCACCTTGCTGTCCGCGATGATCTTGTCGATAGTCTCATCGGGCAAAAACAGCCCCGGGAGCCACTTCACGGCGCTCGCCTGCATCGCGGACATGACAGCCTTACTGCGGGCGGTCTCGCTCGGGCCGTTTGCGAGGGTGTTTGCCACGGCAAACAGCGCTCCCACTGCGAACACGACGACAGTGAGAAGGATGAGGAGCGCGCGGCGTACCACGCAGCCCACGGTCAGCTTAGGCTTGCGGCGGCGGGAGCTGCTGCGCGGCCCGCCCGGAGCCCGGGTGGCGTCCGGAGCCCGGGTGGCGTCCGAAGTACGGGTGGCGCCCGACGCCCGGGCAGCGTCCAAAGTACGGGTACCGTTCATAGTCCGGGGGCCGCCCACAGTCCGGGTGCCGTCCGCGGTCCGGGGAGTGTTCGCAGTTCGGGTATCGCCCGCAGTTCTGGTATTGCCCATAGTTCCGGTGCCGTCCGCAGTTCGTGGAGCGCCCGTAGTCCGGGTGCCATCCGCAGTCCGGGTATCACCCGTATTTGCGCCGCCGTTCGGACGGCCCTCGCCCGGATGCTGTACAGGGGGAGCCGCGCGGCGCTGTGGCGGCTGTGCGCTTCGTCTGTCCGTCGCGCGCTCAGGTGCGGGCGGGAACGTGGGACGGCCGGACGCATCGTCCGGTGCCAAATCTGCCCCGGCGCCCCGGCTTTCGTCTGCACGCCCGGTGTCGGTGATACGCTCGGTGCTCACAGCACGCTCGGCGTTGGCGGCGCTTTCGTATGTCGCAGTGTCCGGGGCGACGCGCCTTGTGCCGTTATCTCCTGACTCCGCGACGCGGGTGCGGGCACGTGTGGGCGCGCCTACGGCATTATTCAACATCGCGTCGAGGTCCACGCTGCCACCCCCGGCGGGTCTTGCGCCCGCAGCGGACCGTTCGCCGGCTCCGGACCTTCCGGTGGTTCCGGACCGTCCGCCTGTATTCCCGGCGGCAGTGGACTCCGGGCGCTTTTGGCGCGCCGGATCCGACACCGAACGGCGCTGACGGCGCGGACGTATATCGATAGCATCCTCGTCCCGCTCCTGGTACGGCTCCCCGTACCACACGGCGGCGAGCTCGCCTGTTTCGCGCTTACCTTTATTGTCCATTGAATACTCCTATGCAGAATTTCTGAAAGATCAAAATAACATTATCGGCGTTTTGTGTCCGCACTTCCGCTGTCCGAGCGAAACACCCATGAGTTCTGTATGCGGAAGGAAAAGAAGAACAGCACCGTATCCACAGCCAGCTTGATGAGCGTCTCGATCCACTTCTCCGAGTGCGGTCTCAGCCACACAAGCGACTGACCGACGGCGACGGAGAGGGCAAGCTGACACACGGCAAGTATGTAGTACCTCACCACGGAGGATCGGTCCCCCGAGGCAAAGACCACACGGCGGTTGAGCGTGTAATTGAACACCGAGGATATCACCCTCGCGCCGCCCACGGCGATCGCGTACGCAAACGGCACCTCAAGCGCGCCGAGGAGGATGTTGAATAAGGTGAAAAGTGTAACATCCACAAGCATCGAGCTCACCGAGGAGAGAAGAAACGCCACGATCATGCCGTAAATGCGGATCGAATCGCGCACGGGCCGGAAATGCGAGGCCGCGTTCTCGTCGATGTACACCGTCTCGATCGGCACCTCGCGGTATCCGATCTTTCGGCGCTTCATCTCAATGAGCATGTTTGTTTCATATTCGTACCGATCGCCGCGCACGCTCAGCATTGCCTCGAGCACTGCGCGCGGAAACGCGCGAAGCCCTGTCTGCGTGTCGGAAAGCGTCATGCCGAAAAGCACCTTGAACACGCGCGAGGTGATGCGGTTTCCCCGTCGGCTTCGCTCCGGCACGTCCGGGAGCGAGAAATCCCGCGCGCCGAGGATGATATCCTCCGGGTGATCGAGCATCTCCCGCGCACACGCGGCTATGTCCTGGGGGCGATGCTGTCCGTCGGCGTCGGCACTCACGCACCCGAGCGCGTCCGGACGGCTGTCGAGTATATAACGGAACGCCGTTTTGAGCCCAGCGCCCTTGCCGCGGTTGACTGCATGGCGGAGCACGGTGACATGCTCACTCTCGGCGGGGAAATTCTTTTTCGTATCCTCACGGCTTCCGTCATCGACAACGACGATGTCGGAAAATCCCGCGGCGATCAGTCCCTCCACCGTGCCGCAAAGCTTCTCATCGGGATTGAGTGAGGGAATGACCACCACGACGCGGTCAAATTCAGCCATTTTGTTTCCTTTCTTTTAGTTATACGTTAAATCCCACGGTTTGGGATTCCAAAGGGGCAATGCCCCTTTGGCGGAGTGCAGAGGCAGAGCCTCTCGGCTGGGCGAATTTGGACAAAACGTGGGCAGTATGGCGCTTTGCGTCATTCTGCGCTACACAGCACGCAGATTGGCCGAAAAGCACAAACTTCATGCCGTGTACGGCAACGCCCCAACATTGCATGAGCCCCGTACTTCCGGCGGAGCCGGAAGTACAGCGAAACAGGCGCAAGCCTGAGCGCAATTTTGGTTGCCCTCGGACTTACGTCCTCGGGCGAAGGCGCGTTATGTTGGGGCTATCGCCCCAAGCCCCATCCGGGCTCTGCCCGGACCCGCGAGGGGCCCTGCCCCTCGACCCCGGTGGGGGATATTATCCCCCACACCCCCGATGCCGGGTCTGTGCAGACTTTGGGGGATGTGCGTCACTTGACTTGTGCCTTGAAATCCTCCGGGAGAAACTGCGCGTCCACCGTGTCGGTGACGTAGCGGCGCAGCCTGTCAAGCGAGGTGTAATTCCCGTACGAGCCGATGCCGTGGGAGGCGGCGAGCGCCTCGGTGAAGTCCGTCATCAGATATACGCAGTTCGAATAAAAGCTCGAGTTGAAATAGTACACGGTCGGAGTGAAAACAGGGTTCTCCACGTACGCCGAGGCGCCCTCTTTCACGATGTCGAAGGAGATCATGCCGCCTACCATGTTGTAGTCGTACGCCTGCTCTCCGATGAAGTTACCGAGCGAATACACGCAGAGTGTGCGCCGTCCGTCGGCGGCGGTGAGCCACTCCACGGGCTCGATGACGTGCGGGTGATGGCCGATGATGACGTCGGCTCCCGCGTCGCTCATGAGCTTGGCGTACTTTCTCTGCTCCTCGGTGGGCTTGAACTGCCCCTCCTCGCCCCAGTGGACACTGACCATCACAAGATCCGCATCCGCGCGGGCGGCCTTGACCTGCCGCTCGACGGTTTCCTCGTCGAGGTACGGGATCACCACCTCAAATCCGGGGTACAGCGAAAGGCCGTTCGTGCCGTATGTGTAGGAAAGGAATGCGATCCTCACGCCATCGCGCTCAAGGATGCGATGGGTGTAGTCCGCCTCGCCCATGTAGCCGCCGATCATGAGGACGTCCTGCGCCTTCCAGAAGGCGATGGTCGCCTCAAGGCCCTCGCCGCCCTTGTCGAGCATGTGGTTGTTCGCCATGCCGACGACGTCGAATCCGAGATCAACCAGATCCAGCCCCATGTCCTGCGGTCCGTTGAACATCGGATAGTACGAGAACTCCCAGCCGTCGCCGCACATGAGCGTCTCTTGGTTTATAAAGGAAATATCCGCATTTTTTATCATGTCGGCAACAAAGGTGTAGGTCGGCGCGAAGTTGTACTGTCTCCCGCCGGGGACAGCGACGGCGGCCGCCTCGCGGACATTGCCGTAATAGACGATGTTGTCCCCGCAGCCGAGAAAGGTCAGGCGCGTCTGGGGGATGTCCGGCGCTTCGGTCGCCGGGGAGGTGTCGGGCGTACTCTGGTACGTATCCTGCGGCAAAACAGCCGTCTGCGTGCCGCTCTCGCGGCCTGCGTCACCCCCTATGGGCGCGTCGGCGCGGCGTATGATGCCGCACGATGTAAGAGACAAAACGGCAAGAAAAGCGGTCATTATCCGGCGCAGTTTTTTCACGGCACACCCCTCCAGGCGAATGATCATTATTTACCTATTATATGGTATCATATCCCGAGGATTTTTGCAACAGAAAAATGAATTAATTTGGGATTATATTCGCGGGGGAGATGCTTTTTGGGAAAAAGCACCTCCCCCGCACCCCCTCCGCAAAAACTTTTGAAAGGGGGTGTGTAC
>CAYVUJ010000020.1:0-10927 GCA_964454825.1 uncultured Lachnospiraceae bacterium
CCATGGCATTGATACGATTCTTGATCGCGAGTTTGATTCAGAGGGCGAAGTTCTTTCCGGAGGACAAGCTCAGAAAATTTCAATCGCCCATATCTATGCCAAACAAAGTCCTGTCGTTATATTGGACGAACCGTCGTCCGCGCTGGATCCGATTGCGGAATATGATATGTATAATAACATGATGAAAGCATGTGAAAACCGTTCGATGGTTTTCATCTCCCACAGACTCTCATCAGCCGTTATGGCGGATCGGATCTATTTGATGGATCACGGAGAAGTTCTTGAGCAAGGCTCGCACAAAGAACTGATGGAAATGAACGGAAAATATGCTGAGATGTTCCGTGTTCAGGCGGAAAATTATGTGGGTTTGGAGGAAGCGTGATGAAAAAACCGGATATAAAGAAAGCAATTCGGAATTTATCCAATGATCTCTATCTGCTTCGATTGTCATGGAAATACATACCCGGATATATCGTCTGGGAAATGATTTACGGAATTATAATGGGAATATGGAACTCGTCCGGCGTTGTATTTACCAAACTTTTTTACGATGCTCTTTCGGAAGGTAATTCTCTCAAAAAAGCCGCTATCATCGTGCTTGGTATGATCGTCTACTGGGGGGCATTTCAGGCCTGGTATCAATGGTACAGAAACGTCTACAGACTGTCCCGTCAGCAGACGCTTCATTATGAAATGAACCGAATGCTTTTTGAAGCCGCAAAAAAGCTGGATCTTTCCTGCTATGACGATCCGGAATATTATAATGATTTTATATGGGCTATGTCGCAGTCGGATTCACAGGCAGTCGCACTCATCGAAAGCATTTCGAACGTAATCACGACTATCCTGGCACTTACGATCACAACAACCGTAATTGCATCTGTAAGTCCGATTCTCGCCGTGATAGCAATTTTGTCGGCCGTTGCTTCTATTGTGTTAAGGCGTCTTTGCATAAAACTTGGTCTTGAAAGAAATCTCACGCTTAATCCGGTACACCGTAAAAGCGGATATTATGAACGGATATTCAATACTCCTGATTATGCTAAGGAAGTACGTATCAGTCACGTTTCAGACATTATCCTTGAAAAATATGACGAAAATCTGAAAGACATCAAAAAATTATCGGAAGAATACAATATAAAAGAACTAAAATTCAATCTTCCGTTGAATATTATATCAAGCACAATGCAGCCGATTGTATACATAATCCTTTTATACCAGATTATGATTCAGAAAACAGTGTCTATCGCCGGATTAGCTGTTGCTTTTCAGGCATTTTGGAGACTAAAAGGCATGCTTCAATCGCTTATTGATTCCTTTATTCGATTCCCCGAACACGGTATGTATATTGAAAAAGTGCGTACTTTCCTTGAATATCAACCTAAAGTACGTTCCGGAAGCTTGGAAGCTCCGAAGTTTGAATCCGTTACTTTTAAAAACGTATCCTTTGGGTATAATGCAGAACATACCGTCTTAAAAAATCTGAACTTCACGCTAAAGCGCGGACAGAAAATTGCCATTGTCGGATACAACGGCGCAGGAAAATCGACGTTTATCAAGCTTCTGATGCATTTGTATGATCCAACAGAGGGAGAAATGTTCTTTAACGGGCGGGATATCGGAGAGTACGACACAAAATCCTACCAAAACAGAATCGGCGCGGTGTTTCAGGATTTTCAGATATTTGCGCTGCCTTTGTGCGAGAACGTCCTCTGCGACAGCTATTGTGAAGAGGACGAGGACACCGTAAAGAAAGCGATTGACACCGCAACACTGTCAGAAAAAGTAAGTACTCTCCCGAACGGTATTCAGACTGAACTGACCAAAGAATTTTACGACGAGGGCGTAAATCTCTCCGGCGGTGAGGCGCAGAAAGTCGCAATCGCGCGCGTGTTTGCCCATCCTTACGATTTGATCATCATGGATGAACCGTCATCCGCGCTGGATCCGATAGCCGAATACGAGCTCAATCGTCACATCAAGGAATTTTCGGAGGATAAAACGGTTATCTTCATCTCGCACCGTCTATCCACTACCCGTCACGTGGATCGAATCTATATGTTCGAAGACGGACGGATCATCGAATCCGGAAGTCACGACGAACTTATGACACTTAACGGAAAATACGCGGAGATGTTCTCCCTTCAGGCGGAGAATTATAAGAAATAACGAAAATTTGAAACCTGCAATCCGATTTATTGAATATGGATGTTCGTTGTGTATATTATCTTTCAGACCGCATCAGAATATGCCAAAAACATAGAAAGAATATCCCAATTCCTCTCCCAGCTTCTAACACAGCTGGGAGACATTTTTGCCCATTTTTTTTAAATTTAATCAAGGTATCCATAATACAGCCGCACAGTACCTCGTCTGACTGTTCCATTTTTTAAAAGACACCTCACTAATAAAGAAATCTGTGCGGAACATTTTACAATCAGTCCTATCTGGATTTTGTATACGTAGATGAAATGGGTACGCTATTACAGCCGGATTTCGTAAGCCAGAAGTTTCAGAAGTTACTTGTAAAGTACGGGCTTCGCCCTATCCGCTTTCATGATCTTCGGCATAGCTGTGCAACGATCATGTTATATTTAGGATATTCGATGAAAGATATTCAAACATGGCTGGGACACAGCAATTACAGTTTCACCGCAAATACATATATTCATTCCTCCAATGATGCTCATTTGAATATGGCACAAACCTTCTCAGAACAGCTACCTGTATTGGGCAATTCCGCACAATATAGCGGATGATGTTAGACACGGACATTGGAGGTTTGAAAAAGCATGTGTTAGAAAAGTGTTAGAAACGGCAAAAAACGGGGCAAAACAGGAAAAGTAAGAACCCTTGAAAACCTAATGTTTTCAAGGGTTCTTTGGTTGCGGGGGCGGGATTTGAACCACACGACCTCCGGGTTATGAGCCCGACGAGCTACCAGGCTGCTCTACCCCGCGATATTGGGCTTATTCACCGCGCATATTATTGGTGCCGGAAACCGGGCTTGAACCGGTACGCGACTCGCGTCGCACGGGATTTTAAGTCCCGGGTGTCTGCCAATTCCACCATTCCGGCACGACCTCACCCGAGTGATATTATTATACCACGCTCAAAGCCGTTTGTCAACCCCATTTTCCAATTTTATGAAATTTACAAAAATATCCATCCGTACCCCTCTGAAACACAGCTCGCAAGCCACCAGTGCGGGGGCAGAGGGCCGAAATCGCCGACACTTCCCTCCGCCGGAAAAATGATAAAAACTCCCCGTTCCGGAGCCATGACAACAGGCTTCCGGAACGGGGAATGCTGTTCAATATTACTTCTGCTTCACAGCGTCGTTGATCGCGTTGCCGAGCTCATTCCTGACGGCGAGCAGGACCTCGGGATCAGTCTCAAAATCGTTAACGGTGCGGACAAGGCGCTTAACGATACCGTCCACATACTCCTCACCGAGCAACTCCTTCGCGATATAGAGATACTCAACGTCCTCCATACCGTCGCGCATGATACCGGCACGCTGACATGCCACGGGACCATGCACTCCGTAATCGGAACCGGGATATACGAGAACACCCGCGTCAACATCAATAGTGAAACGCTTTCTCGGGCCCCACTCAGTGGTCGCCCAATAGAGGAAGCCCTCAACATCGTATGCATACGTCTGCCAAATTGTCATACGGTTCTGGAGGCCGGACGAACGCTGTGAGATATTGCACATCGGCGGACGGGGAGCGTTGGCGGTATACCACCAGATCTCCTTGCCCTCGTCGCTCCATTTTTTGATACGGTCAACAAACGGACCGTACACGCGCTCATGTTCCTCGGTATAGCGGTTGTTCACGCCGGGGATATTTATATCCGGAGTTGTAAAGATATCGATGCAGGGGCAGAGCACGTTCGAAATCTGAGCACAAAGCTCCTGTGTATCGACATGACCGTAGTCGTATCTGTCGCCGTACTCCTTATCATCGTATGCCATATACTCATCCTGGAAGAAGTCGAGCGTCATGGGGATGATCACGCGGGCCTCGGGGAATACTTCCTGAATGGTCTCATACTGCCGCTTTGCCTCGCCGATCTTGTCTCTGCCGCCCCAGCCATCGCCGGGCCAGATAACGCCGGGCTCGTCGGTAGCGTATATGAGCTGTTTCTTCATCCAATCCGAATTGGTCTTCATCTTTTCACCGACCGCCTTCAGAGCCTCGCCGTCGATGACATTGCCATTTTGCGCATCATCCATGAAAAGCATATGGTTATAGGTATCACCGCCATAGCCTCCGGCGACAAGGAAGGTATTTACGCGGGGATCGTTCATCCACACGTCCGCCTTATCATCAAGCGGATTGAAAGGCAGACACCAGGGGTTGATACGGTTATCGAGCAGATACTCATAATATTGGATATAGAGCTGACTGTCCTCAAGAACATCGCCCTTGATGCTGTGACTGAAAATACTGGAGTTATTCATTCCGAACGCGGTCTTGATGTGGCTCTCCACAGGAAGGGTGAAATCCCACACGTTTGCATACACATACGCGGTCTTGACGACCTTCCCCTCGGCATCGGTGATGTCAAGGCGCGCTCTGTAAATATCGGCCGTTGTATTTTCGTTCGACGATACCTCGATGTAAAGTCCCTGACGGGCATTTGCATCGACTGTAAAATTCTTCTGCATCGGCGGAAGCGCATCGGGAACCGTACGTCCGGTATATGCGCCACCCTGCTGGACATCGGTGAGCTTGATATACTGCACAAAGAGAAGCTGACTCTCGAGCACCTCTCCGGTACGGCTCACAAAATCGGTCAGGGTCGCATTGAGGCCGGTATGACGCTCGAGAGCAAATATCTCCGCCTGGCAGCTCTCCTTCTCGTTCTTTGCAAGGTTCATAGTAAACGAGTAATTCTCCGACAGAACATCGGAATCCGGCGCATTCTTTGCAAGGCTGTCAAAGAAACCGAACTGCATGGTCGCATCCTCGTACGGCGCCTCCTGCTTGTCGGTATCTATACCCCAATAGCGGATGCCGAGGTTGACCTCATACCCGACGAGGTACTTCATGAGAGTGATAACATCCTTATTGTTGAGCTTGCCGTCCGGAGCGACGTCCGCAGCGAGGCTGTTGATCTGTACATCGTCTGCAAGCATCGCTCTCATAATTGCGATAATGTCTCTGGCGTTGACCCTTGTGTCGCCGTTCACATCTCCGTAGACAAGGAGCTTGGCACTCACATCGCCGGATCTTACGAGGTAATCGGTACCGATCGCCTCGGAGGGGTCGACAGCAGTTCCTTCCGGCGTGGTCACACTGACCTCGGCGGCAAAGGAATCGATGACATCCTTTGCGGTCGTACCGGGATCGAACGCCTTCACGTAGCCGGAGGCAGAGTCATAGATCACCTCCGCTTTTTCGGTAAGAGGCGGAAGCTCATCGGCAACGCCTGCGGGAGCAAGAAAGGTGCAGAGCGAAAAGGCGAACGACATCGCCAGGACAAGGCATAGAAGTTTTTTCATGGTGCCCTCCGTATAAAACTTTCATGGATCTTGCATCTTTAATAAGATCAAAGATGATGATATCTCATAGTGATTATAGCTCAAATGTCGCGTTTTGTCAAGGGCTTAGGGGAAATCGGTCTGAATCGCGTCCGACGGGGCGGTGATGAGAGGCCGACCGAACGAAAGGCGGATGTAAAAAATGGACAAAACACTTGTTTGCCCGCCAAAAATGTGATACAATTAGAGGAAGTCCAAACACCCATGTCTGCACACGTCCCCTTTCGGTTGGCGGGGACGGTTCCTCGGCGGAGCCGCAAGAGCGAGGGAACATTCACCTGACCTGCGTCCGCTTAGTTTACGCAGACTTCACTATACACAAAAAGAGGTGGTACACGAAATGACAAAGCTCCTTCACACCGCGGACCTGCATCTTGACAGTCCGTTCGCGTCCCTGTCACCGGCACACGCCGCCTCCCGCCGCGAGGGCCTGCGCGGTGTCTTTACCTCCATGACGACATACGCCAGAACCGAGGGCGTCGAGCTTCTCCTGATCGCAGGGGACCTCTTTGACGCGCGCTTTGTCACTCGTGACACCGCACAGCTTCTGAGGGACGAATTTGCAAAGCTCACCGACACCTTCGTCGTCATCTCACCCGGGAATCACGATCCGTATTCTCCGTCCTCGGTCTGGGCGACTCTGGATCTGCCGGATAATGTTCATCTGTTCACCTCGGAGACTCTCGGAAAAGTAAGCGTGCCCGGAAAAGACATCGACGTCTACGGCTACGCGTTCACATCAAATTCACTGCGCCACAGCCCGATCATCGGCGCGCATGTCGACGATCCGTCGAAAACGAACATCCTCTGCGCGCACGCGGAGATTGACAATCCCATGTCGGAATACGCTCCGCTCTCACGCGAACAGCTCGCCGCATTCGGCGCGGACTATGCGGCGCTCGGACACATCCACAACGCCAATTCGCGCCACGGCACGGCGGGATCATGTCACTGGGCGTACTGCGGCTGTCCGGAGGGGCGCTCCTTCGACGAGTGCGGAAAGAAGCACGCGCTGATCGTTCAGATAGACAAAGGCGCCGCCGATGCCGTGAAAATATCGAAAAAGCAGTTCTCTCCCCGACGCTTCGAGACAGCGGACGCGGACGTCACAGGCGCTTCAACCGAGGCTCACCTCCGCGAAATGGCGGCAGCGGCGCTTGCGGGAAAGGATTTTGACAAAAACACAGCCCTGAGACTGCGCCTGATCGGTCAGACCGCGGCTGCGCTGAAGGGCGAGGGGTTGAAGGAATATCTCGGCGTCGGCTCGCTCGAGCTGCGGGACGAAACGCTCCCGATCTGGAACGCGGGGCTCGAGTCCGACCTCACGCTTCGCGGAGAATTCTACCGCACGATCAAGCCCCGCCTCGAGAGCGCCGACAACCACGAGCGCGAGGTGGCGCTTCGCGCGCTGAAATACACGCTGGCCGTCATTGCGGGCGAAAATGTGCCGGAGGAGATCTGAATGAAGATAACAAGAATCGTAATACGCTCCTTCGGCGTCCTCGTTGACCGGGAATTCGAATTCACTCCCGGCGCAAACGTGATCGAGGGACAGAACGAGAGCGGAAAGACCTCGCTTGCGCTGTTCATCAAGTTCATGCTCTACGGACTTGACGGAAAAAAGGGGAGTCCGACCGAAAAAGAGCGCTTCATAAACTGGCAGACCCACCGCGCAGACGGTGTGATGGAGTTCACCCATGAGGGCAGGGCGTACCGTCTTGAGCGCACTGTTGGAGAGGGTATCCGGGAATCGAAAAAGCTCACCGACATGGAGAGTCTCTCCCCCGTGAAATTCGACGGTGAGGTCGGAGAATACCTTCTCGGCGTGCCGGAAAGCGTGTTTCTGAACACAGTATTCGTGCGTCAGAGCGCGGGAAACGCCGTGGACTCCGACGCGGTTAAAAACGCCGTGGCGAACATCCTCTCCTCGGCAGACGAAAACATCAGCGTGGAAAGGATCACAAAAAAGCTCGACGCCGCCAGAACAAAGCTCAAGCACAAAAACTCCGTGGGTGGACGGCTCCGCGAGCTCGAGCGCGATATTGAAAGCGCGGAGCAGGAGCTGGCATCATCCCGCAGTGCTCACACAAATGTGATATCCGCAACAAACGACCTGC
Organism: uncultured Lachnospiraceae bacterium; assembly: GCA_964454825.1. Classification (GTDB taxonomy): domain Bacteria; phylum Bacillota; class Clostridia; order Oscillospirales; family CAG-272; genus UMGS1312. The sequence goes on from CAYVUJ010000020.1 coordinate 7,672, forward strand.
AGGAAAAGCAGGAGATGATAGAGCGCCTCAAGCGCGAGAACGAGCGGCTGGCACTGACGTTGAGCCTGTACGACGGCATCCGCCGCACCGGACAGCGCGAGCGCATGCGGCAGACTCTCAGACAGCTTGAAGAGAAAAAAGCCCGGCTCGGCGAGTTTGCCCGACCGGATGCATCCGTTCATTCCGAGATCGCCGACATCCGCGCACGCATCAAAGCGGCACAAAACGCCGCCATGCTCGCTGAGGATGAGCTGAGCGCTCTCGGAGAGTGGCAGCCTCCGCGCTTCACCTCCGATGAATGCGACGCTGACAGCGCATCGGCGGCGAGCCTCGCCAAAAGAGCGCGCTCGGCGAGGATTCCGGCGATTCTTCTGATCATACTCGGTGTGATCGCAGCCGCAGGCGGCGCTGTCGGCATGTACGCCGATCTTGCCCCGGATGTCGCGATGTTCGCGGCGCTTATCGCCGGAGCTGTGCTGTGTGCCGTCGGCGCGATACTGCTTGCGCGGGCCTCCGGTGCAAAGAAAAAGCTCGGCGCGCTCCTTGAACGCTGGGGCGTCTGTGACGTCAACGAGCTCTCCTGTGCAATCGCAGCCGAGCGTGGGATCATCGCATCCGAGCGCTCGCACTCGGACGAGCTTTCACGCGCGGGCGCAAGGCTCCAAAGCGCCCGGGAGGAGCTCGCGGCGGCTCAGCGTGCCGCTGTCGCTCTGTGCTCCGGCACTGCGGACGGCGACGCGGATGTGACCGATGCATCAGACGAAGATACAACAAACGACGACGCAGCCCGCACCGAGACGCTTCTTTCCGGGTTCGAGCGGCGCTGTCTCGAAGCTGAGCGGGAATTCTCCGTACTCGAGGGCGAGTACAAAGAGCTGCTCGGCAAGTGCGGAGAGATGGAGAAAAACCTGCGCGATGTGGATTTTACCGCCATCGACAAACTGATGGCGGAGCACAGCGGCTCGGCTGAGCACTCGCTCGCCGTCTCGATGGACGAGACGGGCTGTGCTGCGGCCGAGAAAAAGCTTCGCTTCAACCGCGAGAAGCTGCGTGCGCTTGAGGCGCAGTGCGACACTCTCAAACGCACCGCGTATTCCTCCCCCGGCCGCGCTCCGGCACAGCTCGAGGAGGAGCTTGCCGCACTGCGCCGCGAGCTTGCCGGCGGCGAGCTTCGTCTGGAAGCACTGGAGCTTGCGATGGAGACAGTCGCAAAATGCAGTGAGGGACTGCGTCAGGACCTCATCCCGCAGATCGCAAAGCGCGCCTCCGCGGACTTTGCTACGGCAACAGCGATGCGGCACGACCGTCTCGCACTCGGCGAGGACTTCTCGCTTCAATGCTCCGGTGACGACGGCGTGTTCAGCGCCGATTATCTCTCCTCCGGCGGCGCGGATGCGGCGTATGTATGCCTGCGGCGCGCTCTGACCCCCGCGCTCTACCGAACCGAGGCACCGCCCGCGATCTACGATGAGAGCTTCTCCTCGATCGACGAGGAGCGTACACTCAGGCTGATCTCGCTGATCGCGGCCGACAGCGGGCAGTCACTCATTTTCACCTGCCGCCGCTCGGACGCCGAGTGTGTCGCAAGGGAGCTCTCGCCGACGGTCAATGTGATACGGCTGTGATCTCTCCGGCACCGGTACAGGCCCCGCGGCGCACCTTTGGGTACTTCGCGGCGGCGAGGGCACGGAGGATGCCGGGCGCATCGTGTCCGATCCCGCCCCGATGGTGATGATACAGAATAAATATAAGAACACTGACGATCAATCTCGATATACAGAAGGATAACAAAAATGCCGAAAAACATTGTGATCCGCGGCGCGCGGGTCAACAACCTCAAAAACATCGACGTGGAGATCCCCCGCGACAAGCTTGTCGTAGTGACGGGACTGTCCGGCTCGGGTAAGAGTTCGCTCGCCTTCGACACGCTCTACGCCGAGGGCCACCGTCGCTTTGTGGAGTCGCTCTCCTCATACGCGCGCATGTTCCTCGGACAGCTTGACAAGCCCGATGTGGACTCGATCGAGGGGCTCTCCCCCGCGATCTCGATCGATCAGAAGACTACGTCGAAAAACCCGCGCTCGACCGTCGGCACTGTGACGGAGATATACGATTATCTTCGCCTCATGTGGGCGCGCCTCGGCGTTCCCCACTGTCCGGTGTGCGGCAAGGCCATAAAGCAGCAGACGCAGGATCAAATCATCGACCGCATAATGACCCTGGAAGAGGGACAGCGCTTCGTCGTCCTCTCACCCGCCGTGCGCGGCAAAAAGGGACGGCACGAGAAGGTCCTCGCCGCCGCCAAGCGTTCCGGCTTTGCCCGCGTGCGCGTGGACGGCGCGATCTACGATCTCTCCGAGCCGATAGTCCTCGACAAGAACGAAAAGCACTCGATCGAGATCGTCGTCGACCGTCTCGTGATGAAGGAGGGACTCCGGGCCCGTCTGAGCGAATCCGTGGAGACGGCGCTTCGCACCTCAGAGGGGCGGGTGTGTGTTCTCCTCATGAGCCGTGACGGCGCGGAGGAGGGCGAGCTGGAGTTCTCCACCAACTACGCATGCGAGGAGCATGGCGTCAGCTTCGGCGAGCTCGAGCCGCGGATGTTCTCGTTCAACAATCCCTTCGGCGCCTGCCCGAAGTGCTCGGGCCTGGGCATGGTGCGCACGGTCTCTCCGGAAAAGATCATCCCCCATCCGGAGCTGTCACTGCTCAACAGCGCGATCGCAGTCAACGGCTTCAAGTCTCTCGGCCCGGAATCGTGGTCGGGACCGCTCGTCGAGGCTGTCGGCACGCGTCACGGCTTTACAATGGACATGCCGCTCAAGGATTTCTCAAAATCCGCGCTCAAAGCGCTGCTCTACGGCACCGGCGACGAGGTTTACGACGTAATGCGCTCCTTCTCCGGCCCCGCCAAGGCTCAGCGCGTGCGCTATAAGGGCATCATCCCGACGATAGAGGAGCGCATGGCGCAGAACAACGGCAGCGAGGCGGAATACTACGAGCAGTTTCTTGAGGAGAGAGCATGTCCTGAGTGCGGCGGCAGCCGTCTGAACCAAACCTCACGCTGTGTGACGGTCGGAGGCATGACCATCTCCGATTTCTGTGCTCTCCCGGTGACGAAGGCCCTTGAATTTGCCAATTCACTTAAGTTCACCGACGCGGAGATGGAGATCGCGCGCGAGATATTCAAGGAGCTTCGCGCACGGCTTGGCTTTCTCAGCGCCGTGGGACTCAACTATATCACCCTCGCCCGCCG
>CAYVUJ010000021.1:0-10882 GCA_964454825.1 uncultured Lachnospiraceae bacterium
TGACGGCTTCGCAAAAATGCCCTTGCAAGCAAGCATTTTTGCTTCATGGTATAATAGACGCAGAAGGTCATTGTTTTGCAATGATTCACAGCTTCGTTGTCCCGTGCTTTGCACAAATTTCATCGGGCCCCACGACGGCCCGGGCGAAGCCCGGATGGGTGTGGGGGACAATGTCCCCCACTGGGGTTGAGGGGCAACGCCCCTCATAGGGTTTGGGACGAAGTCCCAACCTCGCAGATTCCCGTACTTCCGACTTCGTCGGAAGTACAAAAGCCTGAAATGTTGGGGCTTTGCCCCAAACCCCACTGGGCCCTGCCCAGACCCGCCAAAGGGACGTTGTCCCTTTGGAATCCCATAAGACGCTCGCCGCAAAGTCTGCGCAAGTCTTATCACACCATGAAAGGTGACCTTACATTATGCCACAGGACATAAAAATCATCCGAAAGGATCTTCCCCGCGGCAAAAGGATCCTCGTCACAAGCGACATTCACGGACATCTGCGCCACCTCAGGGGCGTCCTCGCCAAAGCGTCGTTTTGCAGGGACGATCTTCTCATCATCGTCGGCGACATGATCGAAAAAGGCCCTGACAGCCTCGGCACTCTGCGATATGTGATGGACCTTTGCGAGGAAGGCAACGCGATCGCCCTCGCGGGCAATGTCGACATGTGGCGTTTACATATGATCGAAGATATCAGCGAGGCGAACGCCGCGGATTTCTACGGCTACCTGCTCTCACAGAGAAAGCGCTTCGGCTCAAGCATCTTTGACGAGATGTCGGCCGAGTGCGGCATGCTTCCCGGCTCACCCGGGGAGGTTTTGGCAGCGCGTGACAGGATCGCCGTCAGATTCCGAAGGGAGCTCGATTTCATCCGCGATCTTCCGACGGCACTTGAGACGCAGAATTACATTTTCGTCCACGGCGGAATGCCCATCCCCTCCTTTGACGCAGACATGAGCGCGCTCAACATGTACAGCTTTCTGAAATACGACAATTTCATGTCGACCGAGCTGAATTTTGACAAATACATCATCGTCGGACACTGGCCGGTTGCCCTGTACGACGGGAAGATACCGCAGATGAATCCGATTATCGACCGTGGGAAGCACATCATATCGATCGACGGCGGGTGCGGACTGCGTTGGGAGGGACAGCTCAACCTCATCTCGATCCCGGACATCTCGTGTGATGTCGGAGAGATCGGGATGTTCAGCTATGACGAGCTTCCGGTGTTCACCGCGCTCGACGCTCAGGAGCGCTCCGAGGATTCAATTTCCATCGGATGGCCGGATAACACTGTCAGGCAGCTCGAACGTCGGGACGATTTCACATATGTCGAGCATGTGAGCTCCGGGCGGCGGCTGTGGGTATATAACGAGTATAGATTCTCGGATGACCGATGCTTTGACTGCACCGATTACGAGCTGCCCGTCCGGGCGGGGAACCGGCTGTCGGTCGTAAAAAAGACCTCGCGGGGATACCTGGTAAAGAAGGACGGTGTCGTCGGATGGTACCGCGGCAGACTGGCAGAGGACTGACGACGCTGACACACCGGTGCACTTCCGAAAGAAGGAGCGCCACTCCGGGGCCTGTACCAAAGTGTGTTCGCACTATCCGGAATAAGCGGATTTCGAGCGGATCTTTCGTCGGACAATGCGGAAAATCAGCCAGCATCCGCCTTTGAGCGGTAGTTTGAACACGTTCTAACAACACACTCCGGCAAACGGGACTCGTTCCCGATGCCGTAATAACGATTGGAGGATACAATCATGTCACACCCGAATACATTCCTGAGATTCCCGGGAGGGCTCGAAAAAGCCCTCTCCTTCACCTTCGACGACGGCGCAGTCCAGGACCGCCGCCTGTCCGAAAGGCTCGGCGAGCTCGGCCTGCGCGCCACGTTCAATATAAACTCCGGCTGGTTTGAGCTCGTTCTGCCGTACTGCAAACGCATGTCCGCCGCCGAGACCGTGGAGGTGCTCGACCGCGAGTTCATCGAGATCGCATGCCACGGCTCGACGCACGCCGACCCGCACCGCATCGATTCGGCCACTCTTTTGTGGGACGCAATGAAGGACCGCAACGAGCTCGAACACCTCTTCGGCCGTCCGATCACCGGATACGCCTATCCGCAGGGAGCGCATTCCCCGCAGGTCATGCACGACCTTGAGCGCGCCGGCTTCGAGTATGCCCGCGCCATCGGCAATCCAAACGGCGATTTTCATCTGCCGGAGAATCTTTTCATGATACCGACAAGCTGCGGACTTGTCGGCGGCGACAGTACCGTCGACAAGTTCCTGTCCATGAAATGCGGCGACTGGATATGGGACGCAAGCACGAACGGACAGTTTGCGAACATCTTCTATCACAGCTACGATCTCGGCGACGATGAGGCCAGCTGGAAAAGCGCGTTTGACGTCCTCGAGCGAGTTTCCGGCAGAAACGACATCTGGTACGCGACAAACATCGAGCTCGTGCGCTATATCAAGGCGTTTCGCATGCTTGTGTTCTCGCTCGAGCATGATTCGGTCTATAACCCCTCGGCAATCCCTGTGTGGATCTACCACGAGGGCGGGACGGCGAAGCTCGCGCCGGGAAGCACGACCGCGCTCTGAAGATGCCAAACGCAATACTGCGTAAACTGTCGCAGTGAAGGAGATAATGTTATGAAAAACAACAGCTGGGAAATGTACACCACCAAGGAGCTCAAGCCTCTCGGCTGGCTCAGACGTCAGCTTGAGCTGCAGGCGGCCGGGCAAAACGGCCATCTGGATACCGTCTGGCACGATGTGCGCGACAGCGCATGGATCGGCGGCGACGCGGAGAGCTGGGAGCGCGTTCCATACTGGCTGGACGGCTTTATCCCGCTCGCCTATCTGCTCGATGACGCCGACATGATCGCGCGCGCACGCAAGTACATCGACGCGATCATCGCCAATCAGGAGGAGGACGGGTGGATATGCCCCTGCCCGAAAGAAGAGCGCGCGGGGTACGACCTCTGGGCACTTCTTCTCATTTCAAAGACGCTCACCGTGTACTATGAATGCTCCGGCGATGAGCGTATTCCCGACGTCCTCCACAGGGTGCTCTCGAACTTTTACAGCCTGCTCTCGGACGGCACGGTGCGCCTGAACGGCTGGGGGAAATTCCGGTGGTTTGAGGGATTTATCGCGATAAACAAGCTTTACTCGATCTGCCGCGAGGACTGGCTCGTCGATCTTGCGCGGATACTCCGGGAGCAGGGCGAGGACTACGACGCTCTCACCGAGCGCTGGAAGACTCCGCTCAACAAATGGACGCTCGAAACGCACATTGTCAACGTCTGCATGGCGCTCAAGGCCGAAGCAGTCTCGCACAGCATCCTCGGACAGCCGTACACCGACCTTGCCGCCGCGCACAACGCGATCCTGAAAAAACACAACGGTACCGCGGTTGAGCTTTTCACCGGGGATGAGTGCCTTTCCGGCCTCTCCCCCATCCAGGGAACAGAGCTGTGTGCCGTCGTCGAGCAGATGTACTCCTACGAGCTGCTCTACGCCTCCACCGGCGACAAAAAATGGGCAGAGCTTCTGGAGGTCGTGGCGTTCAACGCGCTCGCCGCCACTGTCAGCGACGACATGTGGACGCACCAGTACGATCAGCAGAGCAACCAGATCGCCTGCATACGCTTCCCCGGGAAACCGCTGTTCCGCACGAACGGCGCCGACTCTCACATGTTCGGCCTGGAGCCCAACTACGGTTGCTGCACAGCGAATTTCGGACAGGGATGGCCGAAATTCGTGCTCAGCGCTTTCATGCACAGAGGCAACACCATCCTCAGCGCCGTGCCGGTCCCGTCCGTGCTGACTACACATATCGGCACCTCGCCGGTCACGATATCCCTGCGGACCGAGTACCCGTTCGAAAACGTGTTTACATATGAGATCGAATGCGATCGCAGCGCCGCATTTGATTTCGAGATCAGGATACCGTCCTTTGCAAAAAACGCCGTTGTCAACGGTGCGGCGGTGAAAAGCGGCCGCAATGCCCGCCTGAAAATAAGCGGCAGTACCGTGGTGACGGTCACCTACGACACCGAGCCGACTCTTGTGAGCCGTCCGCACGGCCTGAAAAGCGTGCGGTGCGGATCGCTCGTGTTCTCCCTTCCGATCGCGTATGAGAAGCGGATGTATGAATACGAGCGCGACGGCGTCGAGCGCAAATTCCCGTACTGCGACTACGAGTATGTCGGCAAATCCGACTGGAACTTTGCCTTTTGCAGTGACGAATTTGAGAAGGTGAGACTGGAGGCGGACGATGTTCCGTTCTCCTCGGAGAAGCCGTCCGTTGCGCTGAGGGCAAGGATGAAAAAGATCGACTGGGGCTTTGAGGATGGATACGACAGCGTATGCGCGAAAAAGCCGCGCTCGCGCCGGGCACTCTCAGACGAAATGCAGGTCCTCCTCTATCCCTACGGCTGTGCTAAGCTCAGAATGACGGAGATGCCGCTGGTAAAATAAAATCCAAACTTACGGAGGGAAACTGACATGAATGACTGCAAGATCATGGGGGACGGCGCTCCGGCGAGTGCTGAGGCTCAGAATGAGACGGATCCGGGTCTGAAAAAATACCGGATCCTGTATAACCCTCTTGCCGGAAACGGGCGCGGTGAGGCGGGCGCGCGCGAGCTTTGTGCAGCGCTCTCTGAGCGCGGTGGTGCTGAGACGCTGCTCGACGACATCACAAAGATCCCGCCGTATCCGGAGTATTTCGCCTCGCTCGGGGAGGATGATGTCCTCGTGCTGTGCGGCGGCGACGGCACGATCAACCGGTTCGTGAACGATTGCGGCGAGCTTCCCGAGAATGAGCTCCTCTTTTGCCCTGCCGGGACGGGCAACGATTTCGCGAACGATCTCGGTATCAAAAAGGGTGAGCTTGTCGGACTGAAACGGTATCTGCAAAACCTTCCCGAGATCACCGTCAAGGGCATGAAGCGCAGGTTCATAAACGGCATCGGATACGGGATCGACGGCTATTGCTGCGAGGAGGGCGACCGCATCCGCGAGAAAAGCCCCGGAAAGAAGATCAACTACACCGGCATCGCGATCAAGGGACTTCTGTTTTATTTCAAGCCGACAAACGCCGAGGTCATCGTCGACGGCGTGGTGCGCCATTACAAGCGCGTCTGGCTTGCGCCCACAATGAAGGGACGCTACTTCGGCGGCGGTATGATGAGCGCGCCGGGTCAGGATCGCCTCGCCCCGGACGGCACGGTGTCTGTGGTGGTCGCGCATGATTCGGGCAAGCTGCGCACGCTGAAGATGTTCCCGTCGATATTCACGGGCGAACATATCAGATATAAGAATATCGTCGATGTGTTCACCGGGAGGGAGGTCACGGTGCGATTCGATCGTCCGACCGCGCTCCAGATCGACGGCGAGACGGTGAGGGACGTCACCGAGTACAGCGTCCGGAGCTGATAACAGGGGAGGAGCGTTTTGCTTCTCCCCTTTGCACCTCACAAAGAGCCGCAGCACGCCCCCCCTTCGGCGGGGACGAGCGGTCGTCTCCAGGCGGGGTGCGGGGACGATCTCTACACCGGGGTCGAGTGGCAAAGCCCGCGCGGGAGTGGTCGAAGCCCCTCGGGGGTGGGCAAAATTCCGCGCGGGAGTAGCCGAAGCCCTCTCGGGGGCGGACAAAATTCCGCGCGGGAGTAGCCGAAGCCCCCTCGGGGGCGTGCAAATTCCAGTTTGGGGGCGGCCGAAGTCCACATGAAGGCTTGGGGACGACAGCCGCGGCATCATTTCGGCGAATTTTTTCAAAAAATGCAAAAAAGCTATTGACAGTCACTTGAACTCATGCTATAATCAAATCATCCCAAGGGGAAGTCCGAGGACAAGGAGTCCCCGGATGAAATTGTAACCAAAATAGCAAATATACGGAGGAAAAAACAATGAGTAAAAGAGGAATCGTGAGACTTGTGACCACGGTCGTGATCGTTCTGGCGGTGATCATCGTCGCGCTGAACTGCTTCACCATCGTCGAGGCCGGCCACACCGGAGTTGTCGTGACACTCGGTAAGGTCAACGACGGAGTGCTTCAGGAGGGCATGCATGCGAAGCTGCCGTTTGTGCAGGATGTCGTGAAGATCGACAACCGCATCGTCAAGCTGAACGTGTCCACAGAGGCATTCTCGAAGGACCTGCAAAGCGTGTCCACCGAGCTTGCGGTCAACTACCGCGTCGACCGCGACAAGTCGTTCAGCATCTACAAGAACATCGGCGCAAATTACGAGACGGTCCTGCTTGAGCCTGCCGTCAACGAGGTGCTCAAGGCGATCACGGCACGCTACACTGCCGAGGAGAGCGTCACAAACCGTGCGGTGATCTCCGAGGGACTGGTCAGCGGACTCAACGATAAGCTGAATTCGATCGGTCTGTACGTGACGGACGTGAACATAATCAACTTTGATTTCTCGGAGGCGTTCATCAACGCGATCGAGGAGAAGCAGATCGCACAACAGCAGCTTCTGAAGGCGGAGACCGACAAGCAGACCGCGATCACCAACGCGCAGGCGGCGGCGGAGACCGTGCGCATCAAGGCGCAGGCCGAGGCTGAGGCGAACAAGACCATCAGCGAATCCCTGACGGCAATCATGCTCGAGTATTCGAAGATCGAGAAGTGGAACGGCGTTCTGCCCACCGTCATGGGCGGCGAGGCGAGCCCGATCATCGACATGAACTCCGCGCTGAGCGGCAGCGGATCCGGGGCTAAGGCGGCTGACTAAGCCGTCCGTCCCGGCGTCCAAGCGTACAGGCGCGGGGATAGCATAGGGCGCGGAGCACAGCAATACACATTTGAACTCAAAAAAGTGATGTATACAAGCTGATGCCGCACTGCGGCAGGAGGGCAAAATGATAATCAGTTGCATAGTTTTACTTGTTTTAGCCGCCCCATTAGTCGCGGTACTTGTCATAGTTCCGTTCACACCGATAGAATACGCAATATTTGCGATAGTGATCGGCGTAATAATCCTTTTACATACATTTGTTCATTTGATCGAGTGTCTGAACGCGGCTGAATACGATTTCGCGTGTCCGAACTGCGGCAAGCGCTTTTTCGTGAGCGCTCGCAAGCTGTTCGGCAAATTTAATGGGGTCTATATGGGGGTCGCTTTCCATAGTAGGATTTGTTTGGGGCTTTCGTGGCTTCGGGGGATATATAACACGGCATACCTGAAATGCCCCGCGTGCGGGAAGAGGGGATTTTGCTATATACCCGATCGTTTCCCCCCCGACTTCGAACCGCCGAGCGCCTGGCGCGGCAAATGAGAGCCGGCGCAATTACAAGATGACCGTCGCCCTTTAACGTGGGCGGCGGTCTTTTGCGCATTCGACAAAACCAGATGCGTATCCCCCGGCCGACGACGGCAGGAGATGTCGGCACGGATTTGTATTTTTTGCGTCTTTTTATTGACTTTTGCGATTTCACTGTTATATAATATAGAAGCAACGGCTCCGCCAAAGGCCGGCGGGCTGTCATTGAAAGGACGAGGCATGAACGGACTGCTTTTTGATATTCAGAGATTCTCCGTCCACGACGGACCGGGGATCCGCACCACCTTTTTTCTCAAGGGCTGTCCCCTGAGGTGCGGCTGGTGCCACAACCCGGAGGGGCTCGAGGGGCGCGTCCAGCTCCAGTACAGAGACGAGCTGTGCATCCTCTGCGGCGAGTGCGAGGGGGTGTGTCCGCGGCACGTCCACTCGTTTGAGAAGGCGCGGTGCGATGCGATCCCCCAAGGCGAGCCGCCTCAGGACGAAATTCGCCACGCCATCGACTTCTCCATTTGCGATGCGTGTGGAGAGTGTACGCGCGAGTGTCCGTCCGGGGCGCTTTCCCTGATGGGCGCCGAGTATTCTCCCGCCGATGTGCTTCGCGCGGCCAAGCGCGACACGGCATTCTACGCAAAGGACGGCGGGGTCACCTTCTCGGGTGGCGAGGCCTCGCGTCAGGCGGATTTTCTCGCCGAGTGCCTCACCCTGTGCCGCGAAGCGGGGCTTCATACAGCTGTCGACACCTGCGGTCTGATGCCGCGTGACACGCTCCTTAGGCTCGCCCCGCTCTGCGATATGTTCCTCTACGACATAAAGGCCGTCAGTGCCGACATCCACAAGCGCGGCACCGGTGCGGACAATACGCAGATACTCGAAAATTACCGCACGCTGACCGGGCTCGGACGACGCATCTGGGTGCGCGTGCCGGTGATCGGCGGCTTCAACGCCTCTGCGGAGGAAATGACGCGCATCGCCGAGTTTTTGTGTGAGAACAAGAGCGCCGAACAGATCGAGCTTATGCCGTACCACAAACTCGGTATCGGTAAATACGCACAGATAGGGCTCGAGTGCCCGGATGACTCCAAACGCGCGGTGAGCCACGAACAGATGCAGGAATATTATGAGATTTTCAGTCGCCTCGGACTGCCACTTCAAGGCGCAGAAGGGAATAAATAATCATGACAAGAACCGAATTTTTACGTAAGGACACAAGAAACAACGTCCACAAGAAGGCGCGCGTCGCCATGCCGGAGAGCTTCAGCGCGGTCAACTTCCCCGGCACGATCGCCGAGCGCAAGGCGCATGCGATGGAGATCCTCTTCGACAACATGCCGCTTTATATCGGCGAGAAAGAGCTGGTCGTGGGAAGCCGCACGATGTACCGCCACCGCAACGAGTTCCTGGACACCTCGGATATGAACATCGAGTGCATGCCGCCCTATGCGTCCGAGGAGGATAAAAAGGCGTGCGACGGCTTCAACGGGGAATTTCTCTCGAAATCCCACTACCTCCCCGATTTTTCCCGCATCCTGCGCCTCGGCATCGACGGCATCGTGGAGACGGCGAAAGCGGGCATGGAAAAGCAGAGCTCGGAGTTCAGAAAGGGCTGGCTCAACTCCGTCGTCATCAGCTATGAGGCGATCTCCCGCTGGATACTGCGCTACGCGGCATATGCGTCCGAGCTTGCCGCAAATGAGGCGGACACGACGCGCAAGGCGGAGCTTGAGCGCATCGCTCAGATATGCTCGCACATCGCACACAAGCCGCCGCGCGATTACTACGAGGCTGTTCAGCTCTTCTGGTTCTCATCGCTGTCCACGATCGTGGAGAATTTCCGCTGGGTCACCTACGGCCGCGTCGATCAGGTGCTCTATCCGTACTACAGCACTCTGCCCGAGGACGAGGTCAGCCAGCTCACAGACTGTCTGCTTATGAAAATGTATGACGGTGCGGATCTGAGGATGGAATATTTCGGCGAGCATTCGGGACAGCTCAATATCACCCTCGGCGGCGTCACTCCCGAGGGCAAGGATGCGGTCAATGAGCTCACATACATGTTCCTCGACGCGCTGGATCGCGTCCGTCTGCCCGAGCCGGAGGTGGCGTGCCGCATTCACAGCCTGAATCCGCCGGAGTTTCTTGAAAGATGCGCCGCACTTTCCGTGGACGGCGTCAACAACATCGCTTATTACAACGACGATCAGTTCATCGAGAGCATGATCGGCGTGGGGATCGCGCCTGAGGCCGCGCGCGATTACGGCTTCGATCTCTGTCAGGACATCAACATTCCCGGGAAGAGCGACTTCTCGCTGGCGGGCTTTGTCGATTTTGCGCCGACGATCCTCAACACCATGCGCCGCGTGGACGACTCCTGCACCTTTGAACAGTTCGTCGCCGAGTACCGCAAGGTCATCGCTGAGGGCATCAGTGACGCAATGGAAAGATACAATCTCAGGGAAAAGGCCATCCGCGAGTATATGGCCGGAAACGACGCTTTCCTCAGAGAGCAGATAGCCGCCGGGAAATTGAACTGGTACGACGCATATGTGCTCATGTCGCCCCTGCCGATCACCTCCGCGCTGTACGACAATTGCCTCGAGAGCGCGACCGATGTCTGCTACTACGGCTGTCCCATCGCCGATCGCGGATTCCTCGTGTTCAATCCCGTGGTGGGAATCAACTCGCTCGCCGCACTTCGCAAGCGGGTGTTCGAGGAGAAGAGATACACGCTGTCTCAGGTGCTCGACGCGTGCGATCACAACTTCGAGGGACAGGAAAAGATGCGTCAGATGCTCTGGAGTGCACCGAAGTGGGGCAACGACGACGATTTTGTCGATCTGCCCGCGAAGGAGCTTCTCGAGTTCGCCTGCGATGAGATCCTGAAATACCGCACGCCGGGCGGTGCGCGTCACCTTGCCGGGATACATCAGCCGCACCCGGTTGCGACGGGCTGGGGGATCCAGGCAACACCGGAGGGAAGAAAAGCGGGAACACCGGTGCCCGTCACGCTCTCACCCGAGAACGGGACGATGCTAAACGGCGCGACCGCCGCTCTCGCATCCGCCGCCAAGGTGGATCACATGAGATATCAGTGGAACAACTGCGTCATGCTCCAGTATTTTGCCTCGGTGTTCCAGGCGAATGAGGGCCCGAAGCTCTTTGCCGAGATGCTGAAGAGCTATTTCAGCATCGGCGGAGCACAGCATCAGCCGAATGTGGTGAACGTGGAGGATCTGAAGAGGGCTCAGATCCACCCGGAGGAATACAGCGACCTGATCATCCGCATGTGGGGAGTCAGTGCGCACTTTGTGGACATGACGAAAGAGGTGCAGGACGAGTTTATCGCCCGCTTCGAGAATATGTGAGTCCTGTCGGTCCCGCGGCACATGTTCCCCGGCGTGTATCCGGGGGCAGTGCCGTCCCGCGCCAGGGCTGTGGCGCACATGGGGGCGGGAACGCAGAAGAATATCGCCGACAGCAGAATCACCGCATGAAGCTTCATGCGGTGATTTGTTTATTTGAAGTCCCCGGCTCGGAGTCTGCCGGAAAAAGACAGGTGAGGTGTATTT
>CAYVUJ010000022.1:0-10790 GCA_964454825.1 uncultured Lachnospiraceae bacterium
TCCGAAGGACATTACGAGACCGTCCTCGGCCTGATCGGCGACACCTCAAAGGTCGACACCGACTTCATCGAGAGTCTCGGCATCGTCAGCAGCGTGACACGCATCTCCGATCCGTACAAGAACGCAAACCGCACATTCCATCCGGAGGATACCGTGGTGGATGTCGCCGGACACAAGATCGGCGGCGGCAATTTCCAGATCATCGCAGGTCCCTGCTCGGTCGAGAGCGAGGAGCAGATCATCTCCATCGCAAAGGACGTGAAGGCTGCAGGAGCAACCATGCTCCGCGGCGGCGCCTTCAAGCCCCGCACCTCCCCCTACGCATTCCAGGGACTTCGCGCCGAGGGCCTCGAGCTCCTTCTTGAAGCAAAGAAGGAGACCGGCATGCCCATCGTTACGGAGATCATGGATCTTTCCCACATCGATCTCTTCTCCGACGTTGATCTGATCCAGGTCGGCGCCAGAAACATGCAGAACTTCGAGCTTCTCAAACAGCTCGGTCACTCGAAGAAGCCGATCCTCCTGAAGCGCGGACTTGCAAACACCATGCAGGAACTCCTCATGAGCGCGGAGTATATCATGGCGGGCGGCAATGAGAACGTCATCCTCTGCGAGCGCGGAATCCGCACCTTCGAGACATATACAAGAAACACCATGGATGTATCGGCGATCCCGCTTCTCCATGAGAAGTCACATCTTCCGGTCATCGGCGACCCCTCTCACGCCGCCGGAATCGCGCGCATGGTCAAGCCGCTTTCACTCGCCTGCACTGCGGCGGGGGCGGACGGCCTCATGATCGAGGTCCACAATGATCCTCAGCACGCTCTGTGTGACGGACCGCAGGCACTGCGTCCCGATGAGTTCGCAGACGTGGTACGCCGTGTCGACGCCGTCCGCGGCGCACTCGACGTAGACGGCGAATAAGAGGACGCTGTCAAAGCTATGAAGTTTAAAACCGTATGTGTTGTCGGGCTGGGGCTCATCGGAGGCTCCTTTGCCCGCGCGATAAAGGAATTCACCGATGCGCGCGTTCTCGGCTTCGACAGGGATGAAAGCGTCCTGCTTGCCGCCAAGACCGACGGAACGATCGACGCTATAGCTGACGACACGTCACTTTCCGAGTGCGATCTGACACTTATCGCACTCTATCCGGGGGCGACTCTCAGCTTCATCCGCGAGAACGCCACGGCGTTCAAAAAGGGGTCGATCGTCTGCGACACCTGCGGTGTAAAGCGCGTGATCTGCGACAGTGCCTTCGCTGTCGCCAAGGAAAACGACTTTCATTTTGTCGGAACACATCCCATGGCGGGGACACAGTTTTCCGGCTTTGCACATTCGCGCGCAACGATGTTCAAAAACGCTCCGATGCTTCTGCTGAGCGCCGAAAACGAGGATCTTACTCTGCTCGGCGAGCTGCATGATTTCTTCGCGGCACTGGGATTTTCAACGATCCGCTTCACAACACCCGAGGAACACGACAGGATGATCGCGTATACCTCACAGCTCGCGCACGTGGTGTCAAACGCCTATGTCAGAAGCACCACCGCGCAGAATCACAAGGGCTTTTCTGCGGGAAGCTACCGCGATCTCACCCGCGTGGCGAGGATGAACACGGACATGTGGACTCAGCTTTTTCTCGACAACAGGGATTTCCTTGCAGACGAGATCGACACGCTGATACAGAGTCTGACAAAATACCGTGACCTCATCAGAGCGGGTGACGCCGAAGCACTGCGAAGCGAGCTTGATGTGGGCTGTGAGCTCAAAAAACGTGCGGAAAGAATCGAGCAGGGGGAAAAGAAATGAGCACTGAACGCATTACCGTGCGCGCCTCAACGACATATGACGTAGTGATCGGCCGCGCCGCCCTGGGCGAGCTCGGAGAATGGGCACGCCGGCACGGCGGGAAATTTGCCGTCGTTACCGACACGAATGTCGGTCCGCACCATCTTGCGAAGGTACGTACGATCCTCGAGGATGCGGGAGCGGCGGGCGTATATGCCCACACCTTCGCCGCGGGAGAAGCGTCGAAAAACATTTCCGTTCTGTCGGGAATCCTCGAGTTTCTCGCCGAGAGCGAGCTTTGCCGCAGCGACACGGTGATCGCGCTCGGAGGAGGCGTTGTCGGGGATATCACCGCCCTCTCAGCGGCGCTCTACATGCGCGGTGTGAGCTACATTCAGATCCCGACAAGCGTCGTCGCGGCTGTGGATTCCTCCGTCGGCGGCAAATGCGCTGTCGATCTGACGGGGGGCAAGAACCTCGCCGGAGTGTTCAAGCAGCCGTGTCTTGTGGTCTGCGATCCGGACATGCTCGACACACTCCCCGACTGTGAGGTCTCCTGCGGCATGGCGGAGGTTGTCAAGTACGGACTTGGCTTCGACGCCGGGCTCTTTGCCGAAGCGGCAAAGGGCGGACGCGACGCGGCGTATTCGCTCATTGCGCGCTGTGTCGACATCAAGCGGCGCGTCGTTGAGGAGGACGAGTTCGACCACGGCGAGCGCATGAAGCTCAATCTCGGCCACACAGCCGGACATGCCATCGAAAGACTGTCCGACTTTTCGATCCCGCACGGCGCGGCGGTCGGAATGGGACTTTATATTATGACAAAGGCGTTTCTGCCCGAAAAGGCGGCGGCTGTAGCCGCGGCGCTCGAGGCAAACGGCCTCGAGGTACATGCTCCGTTCAGCGCAAAGGACATCGCGCGCGCGGCGCTCGGAGACAAAAAGCGCTCCGGAGACTTCACCTCCCTCATCGTTCCGACTGCGATCGGTGAATGCGAGGTACGCCGCGCTGCAAACAGCGAGCTGGAGGCAATCTTCGCGAGGGGGATAGGCTGATGGACGTCAGAATCTCCCCCCGGACTCTGCGCGGTACGGTGCGCGCGCTCCCGTCGAAATCGGAGGCACACCGCGCGCTGATCCTTGCCGCGCTGTCCTCCAAAAGGACGGTCATACGCGGAGTCGGCGCGTCCCCGGAGAGTGACGGAGTCGCGCTCTCCGACGACATCCTCCGGACTGCCGAAGCGCTTTGTGCTCTCGGCGCCGGGATCGACAGGGGGGATGTGCTCACGGTGACGCCGTGCGCATCCTGCACCGATCGCGCATCTTGCGCCGATCGCGCACCCTGCGCCGATCGAGCATCCTGCGACGAGCACATCACGATCGACTGCGGTGAGAGTGGCTCGACCCTGCGCTTCATGATCCCGGTATGCGCGGCGCTCGGCGGCGATTTCCGTTTCATCCGCCGCGGACGGCTCCCGAAGCGTCCGATTTCGGTGCTGACCGATCAGCTCGCCGCGCACGGGCTCGAGTTCTCAGAGGACGGCGACGACCTTTTGATGCGCGGCAAGCTCTCCCCCGGCGACTTCACCCTGCCGGGGAACGAAAGCTCCCAGTATATCACCGGACTACTCCTCGCTCTTCCGCTCATCGGAGACTCTGTTCTCCGCGTCACAGGCGAGCTTGAAAGCCGTCCGTATGTGGACATAACGCTGGACCTGATGCGAAAATTCGGCGCGGACATCCCCGAAACACGGGTAAGTACGCCCGAGGGCGACGAGTCCGAATTTGTGATCAGCCGCACCGGGTACGCGCCGCAGGGCGATATCACCGTCGGCGGCGACTGGTCGGGCGCGGCGAACATGCTGTGTGTCGGCGCGAATGCGCGCGGTCTTGACCGCCGGAGCTGTCAGGGGGACAGCGCTATCCTCGATATTCTTGGTCAGATGGGCGCCCAAGTGCGCGAGACGGCCGACGGCGCTCTTTCCCTCGACATGTCAAACGGTCTTTCTGCTATCAATATCGACATGCGCGACGTGCCGGACCTCGTCCCGCTCGTTGCTGTGATGTGCACGAGTGCCTGCGGGACAAGCGTGATCCGCAACATCCGACGTCTGCGCCTGAAAGAGAGCGACCGCGTGGAGGCGACGCTCGCCCTGATCAGCGCCCTCGGAGGCAGTGCAAGCGCAACGGAGAACGAGCTTTTCGTAACAGGCTCCGCGCTTCACGGTGGGGAGGTCGACTCCTTTGCCGATCACCGCATTGCTATGGCGGCGGCGGTCGCATCCTGCTTTGCCGACGGCGATGTGACCGTAAAGGGTGCCCAGTGCGTGGCAAAATCCTACCCCGGCTTCTGGGAGGACCTTCGCTCGCTCGGTGCGGATATAACAGAGCTATAAGTCATCGTCCGCCCGAGGCTGTCGGGCAGAATGGAGTATTAAATGTCATCAGTATTCGGAAAACACCTCAAGGTCTCGATATTCGGTCAGTCCCACTCGGAGGCGATCGGAGTCGTGATCGATGGCCTCGAGGCGGGGTTTCGCCCCGATCTCGACGAAGTCGGACGCTTTCTCGCACGGCGCAGTCCCGTCGGCAAGACCGGAGTGACGGCACGGCGCGAGGCGGATCGCTTTGAGATCGTATCCGGGCTCTTCGAGGGACGCTTCTGCGGCGCTCCGCTCTGTGCGATCATCCGCAACGAGGATGTGCGCTCCGGAGATTACGAGCAGATCCGAAAGACCCCACGGCCGTCCCACGCGGACTATGTCGCCCACATGAAATACGGCGGCGCCGAGGATTACCGCGGCGGCGGACACTTTTCAGGTCGCCTGACAGCTCCCCTGTGCTTCGCAGGAGCACTCGCGATCCAAATTCTGAAGGAGCGCGGCATCGACATATGCGCGCGGGTGAAATCTGTCGGCAACGCATATGACACGTACATCGATCATGCGACGGTGGACAGCGATACCTTCAGCGCGATCCGTGGGGGAGACTTCCCCACCCTCGGCGACGACACGAAAATCCGCAAGGAGATCGAAGACGCCCGGGCCGCGGCAGACAGTGTCGGCGGGCAGGTCGAGTGCTTTGTCCTCGGGCTTCCCGTCGGTATCGGCGAGCCGATGTTCGACGGGATCGAGAGCCGTCTCAGCTCCGCGGTATTCGCCGTCCCCGCAGTCAAGGGGATCGAGTTCGGCGACGGCTTTGCGCTGAGCGGAATGCGCGGCAGCGAGGCGAACGATCCGTACGAGATCACCCCGGAGCGCACCGTGCGTACGTCGAAAAACTCGAACGGAGGCGCGCTCGGAGGGATCACAACGGGCATGCCGCTTTGCTTCACTGCGGCCTTCAAGCCCACGCCGACCATCGGTACGGCGCAGCGCACCTTCGAGCATGAGACGCTTGAGGCGCAGACGGTCACCTTCAAGGGACGGCACGATCCGTGCGTGGTCGTGCGCGCTGTTCCCTGCGTGGAAAGCGCGGCGGCTCTGGCGATACTCGATATGCTCATGTGAGCGCCGGAGAGCATAATCTCCCCCTCAAATGAAACCGCGGCCGCATCTGCCGGGGATCTGCAAAACCGTAATTTGCGCGGGGGTACCGTCAATTGTCCCCGCATATTGATAACAAAGAAAGGAATCAAACCTATGGATATCAACGAACTGAGAGAACAGCTCAACGCTGTTGACAACGAGCTTGTCGGTACCTTCGAAAAGCGCATGGAGCTCGCCGGAGAGATCGCAAAATACAAGCACGAGAACAACCGCTCCGTGTCGGATCGCACACGCGAGCGCGAGGTGATCCACAGAGTCACCGGAATGGTGAAGCCTGAACTCGCAGGGTATACGAAGTCCCTCTACAACACCCTGTTCGATCTGTCAAAAACCTACCAGAGTTCTCTCATGAAGTCAGATTCCAAGCTCAACTGCGACATCCGCGCCGCGCTCGAGAGCACCGAACAGCTCTTCCCCGAGCGCGCTGTGGTGGCATGCCAGGGCACCGAGGGCGCGTACTCGCAGTTTGCCTGCGACCGCATCTTCAAGTACCCGAGCATCATGTACATGGACAGCTTCGAGGGTGTATTCAACGCAGTGGACCGCGGTCTGTGCCGCTACGGCATCCTCCCGCTTGAAAATTCCACCGCGGGCTCCGTCACCGCCGTATACGAGCTGATGCAGAAGTACAGTTTCTACATCGTCGCCTCCACCCGCATGTTCGTCGGTCACACCATGCTTGCAAACGAGGGTGCGACCCTCTCCACCGTGAAGGAGATATTCTCCCACGAGCAGGCGCTCAACCAGTGCTCCGACTTTCTCTCCACTCTCAAGGATGTGAAGATCACCGTCTGCCCGAACACTGCGACCGCGGCAAAGGCTGTCGCCGACAGCGGCAGAACCGATGTCGCGGCGATCTGCTCGCCCGAGTGCGCCGAGCTGTACAACCTCCGTCAGCTCAGCGACCGCGTGGCAAACTCCGCGAACAACTACACCCGCTTCATCTGCATCTCGAAGAGCCTCGAGATATACCCCGGCGCAAACCGCACCAGCCTGATCGCGCGCCTCGCACACAAGCCCGGCTCCCTCTACAACGTGATCGCGCGCTTCTCTGCGCTCGGAATCAACCTCACCAAGCTCGAGAGCCGTCCCGTAGCGGGCTCCGACTTTGAATTCGCATTCTATTTCGACATCGACGCATCGATCTACTCCCGCGAGCTCGCGGAACTGATCATCCAGCTTGAGGATGAGATTCCGGAGCTGACGTACCTCGGCAGTTACAACGAGGTCTGAGCGGTGGACGGCGAAAAGAAAATGCGGACCGGACTGGTCGGGGAGAAGCTCGGCCATTCCCGTTCGCCGTATCTTCATTCCCTGCTCGGCGACAGCGAATACCGTTTGATCGAGCTTGCGCCGGAGGAGCTCGGGCCGTTCATCACCTCCGATGCATGGGACGCGCTGAACGTGACGATCCCCTATAAGCGTGATGTGATGGCGTACTGTGACGAGCTGACCTCCCGCGCACAGCTTATCGGCTCGGTCAACACCCTCGTGCGCCGCGACGGACGCATCCTCGGCGACAACACGGATTTCGTGGGCTTCTGCGACATGGTGCAGGGGACATCCTTTGCCGGAAAGAAGGTCTGCATCCTTGGCTCCGGAGGCGCGAGTCTGACCGTACAGGCGGCGTGCCGCGAGCTCGGCGCGCGCGAGGTCGTTGTCGTGTCCCGCAAGGGAGAGGTCACCTATGAGGATACCGAGCGCTTTGCGGACGCGGACATTCTCGTGAACACGACCCCCGCCGGCATGTTCCCCGACTCGGACGGCTGTCCGATCGACCTCGATCGGTTTCAAAGCCTCTCGGCGGTGTTCGATCTGATCTTCAATCCTCTTTGCACGCGTCTTGTGATCGAGGCCGAACGGCGCGGCATCGCCGCGCTCGGCGGCATGCGCATGCTCTGCTCCCAGGCGCACGAGGCGCGGTGCGTATTCGGTGACACACCCGCCATCTCCCGCGACGAGCTTTACAGCACGGTAATGCGCGCTCACGAGAATATCGTCTTTGTCGGCATGCCCGGATGCGGCAAATCCACGCTCGCCAGGGTGATCGCCGACCGCTTCAAGGCAAAATTCATCGACACGGATACCGAGATCGTCGACCGCGCGGGCAAGCCGATCCCGCAGATATTCGCCGACAGCGGCGAACAGGCTTTCCGCGATCTCGAGTCCGAGGTCGT
This sequence comes from uncultured Lachnospiraceae bacterium, assembly GCA_964454825.1. GTDB lineage: Bacteria > Bacillota > Clostridia > Oscillospirales > CAG-272 > UMGS1312. The sequence continues at coordinate 7,510 of CAYVUJ010000022.1, forward strand.
GAGAGACGCCTGTGCGCAATTCGGACAGGTCATCGCAACCGGCGGCGGCGCGATCCTTCGCGAGGAGAATCGCCGCGCAATAAAATGGAATTCGTTTGTGATCTGGCTCGACTGCCCGACCGAAAGGCTCTCGACCCACGGACGGCCGCTGTCCTCATCCCCCGAGGCCGTGCAAAAGCTGTGGGAACAGCGCGCGCAGCTCTACCGCGAGGTAGCGGACGTGCGCATCTCGGTCGATCCGGACAACGCCCGGAATGTGAGCCGCATCATCAACGCGCTCGATCGGAGGTACAACAAATGAGTGAGAAAAAGCTTCTCGTTATAAACGGACCGAATCTCAACATGCTCGGTATCCGCGAGCCGGACATCTACGGGGCAAAGACCTACGACGATCTTGTCCGCTATGTCGGCGAGGGGATCGCCGCGCTCGGTGCCCGGGCTGATTTCGTTCAGTCCAACCACGAGGGCGATCTTGTGGACTTCATCCAGAGCGCCTACGGCAAGTACGACGGCATTGTGATCAATCCCGGAGCGTACACGCACACAAGCGTGGCGCTCCTCGACGCGGTCAAGTCCGTCGGCGTCCCGACGGCGGAGGTGCACATCTCCGACATCTCGAAGCGCGAGGACTTCCGTCAGATCAGCTACATCCGCGCGGCGTGCGTGTGTACGATCGCCGGGAAGGGCTTCGACGGGTACATTGAGTCCGCGAAAATCCTGATCGGCTGACGGATGCGGCTGGACATCGCTGCACTCGAGGTCCTCGCCGCCCCCTCAACCGTATCGCGCGCAGGCCAAATGGCCGGTATCCGGGCAAAGAGCCTGCGGCAAACATCGGAAAAATCGACGATGATTACAAAAAACTGTTGACATTTGGCCGCATGTGTGGTAGAATAAAGGGACCAAGCGAGCGGGCCATTAGCTCAGTTGGTTAGAGCTACCGGCTCATAACCGGTCGGTCCTAGGTTCGAGCCCTAGATGGCCCACCAAAAAGAAAAAGTCGCCTAAGCGGCTTTTTCTTTTTGTACTCTTCACTTTTCTCTCCTCGTTCTTCACTCTTCACTGAAACTGTCGTTTCCAGAGAAAAGATAAAAGAGCAGAGCGAAGAGAATCGGTAGCTTTGCTTCGCAAAGCAATTGATTATATGCCGAAAGACCGGACACCTAAGCACCGTATTTGTTATACTGTGCTTTTGTGTTTGCGACGCGGGGAATGATGTGCATCGTTTTCGCAACGTCTTTGCAGAAAAATCCAATAATATGAATTGAATTTTTAAGGAACATAATATGAAGCAACAAAGTTTTTTTGCTGAAATTTCCAGAAGATTTTTGAACGAGTACACGGTTAATCGATACAGGTTAAAGAAAATATCTGAAATGTCTGATGAGGAACTTATTTCATGTTGTCATTTTTATTGTGAAGAAAACAACTTAACGATGGAATGGAAAGCCTTTAGAAATCGGTTGGAAGAAGGTTACCGTTACTGTAGTTATGTTTAAGAATACATCGATGAAGGTTGTTGTTATGATTTACAAATGATATTATGCGATATAATAAAGCCATGCGCCATTCCGGAATTAGTCATTGATAAAGAAAAAATCAAAAAGTGTTGTATAAGCTGTAAATACCGTTGGTGAGAGTTCAAAGCCATACACAAAACTGTTGATAATATCTTTTCGTAGCCAACGGCCGATCACCATGTCCATTTACGATGCTTTTTGTTTGTGGCGCGGGGAATGATGTGCATCTTTTTCGCAACGTCTTTGCAGCGGCGAGTCGCCGCGCCCAAGCACCGTATGAAGTCATGCGGTGCTTTTTGTTTTCAACGCAGGTACCACCTCTTTACAAGAAAAAACCTCGTTTTTAACGAGGTTTTTTCGGTTACGTCCGTTTTGCGGACGGGACTTCATACGACCAGCGCGAGGATTTCACGCTTCCTTTTGGCACATCTGTTCATATATCCGTGTCACCCGGGCCACGATCTGCTTGTAGCGCTCATCGTTTCTTACGCAGTTGAACCATTCCCATCCTTCTTCACGCGTAAGCGGGTCTATAACATTGTATCGGATCACCACGGCTCCGTCGCAGTTGAACTCCAGTTCATCAAGTACGGGAGAATTATAGGTCAGCTTACTCCCCTTCGGGATATGCGAATAGACCTCGCACAGCTCGACACACCTCTCCAAAGCGTCATATCCCGCCTCGGTCTCGCCACAGCCAAAGCTTCCGGCGGCAAGTCTGACATACGCAAATATTCTGTCCGCTATCCACGCGTCCGCATCCGTCGAGGTATCCCTGAGCACATCCATTATCCGCAGGATCACACGCTGTCCCTCCATGCGGGAGCGGGCAACCTTATTATTTTCACTGTCTTTCCTGCAAAAATCATTTATAAAACAGCGGTAAAAGGAATAATATATATCCTCCTGTATCAGGCGGTTGAATTTTTCCTGCTCGTTGCGGTATTTATAACGCTGTGTGAGAGCAGTACGCGAGTCGATCTCGCTCTTTCTGTCAAGAAGAAGCAGCCACTTTTCGACGTTTTCATCGTCCTCCATACGTATCATATTGCACAGTGCGTTTGTTCTTTGCCAGTCGTCCGGCTGTGTGTGATCAACAACGTACTGACAAAGACGGCGAATCTCAGGGAGCCTCTTATCCGTATACTCCATTCCCATAAAATAATACAGACAAATAAGGCTCATTTTAAAATACACCTCCGCCGGGAAAGCGTCGATGTAGCTCTTCACATGAGCGATCCTTTCCTCGGTGCTCTCAAGCGCTTCTTCCTCGCGCTGATATTTCTTGATCTGCGCGTCCATATTCTCTTCGTCGATGCCGAAGAGGCGGTCCATATCCACGCCGAACAGCGCCGCGATAGAAGGAAGAAGCTCGATATCCGGGTACGACTGGCCGTTCTCCCAACGGCTGACAGCCTGATACGTCACGCCGAGGGCGTCTGCCACCGCCTCCTGGGTCATGTCCGCCTCGCGGCGGAGGTGCCGGATGCTTTCGCTGATATTCAGTTTCATTTTCGTTTCCTTCCGATGATAAAACTCGGGCGCGCGCTCCCTGTAATGATATTTTACCAAACGGACGCGACTTTTGCAATAAACCACACCCGATCGGCAGCTCAATTATCGATTGAATTTTTCAATCAATCGACCATGTACCTCCGAAAGATGAAGTCTGCACAAGCACCGAATCACACTCGCGATGGCCCGTCGCGCAATGTCAGGCGCATGACGTGGTTCCCCAATGCCGCGACGTTATGCGGCTCG